>DASTZC010000262.1 GCA_035764505.1 Candidatus Polarisedimenticolia bacterium | reverse complement strand
CGGGAGATGGTTCGCGTCGAGCGCCAGCGTCATGGCGAAGAAGACGCAATCGGTCGCTCCGGGAAGCACCGGGAGCGTCACGGTCGCGCTGGTCGTCGCGGTCCCCGGAACAATGAGAGGATCCAGCCGTCCGTCGGCGGCTCCGCCGTTCGAGCCGTCCTCCCCGGCGTCCAGGATACCGTTCAAGTTGGCGTCCTCGGGGCTGAACGTCAGCCAGTTCGGCGTGATCGTCTGGAACGTCGGAAACGGTGGCAGCTGAGGCGGAAAGATGAAAACGCGGCGATCGAACGCGGCCGCGGCCGAGGGGCTGCATTCGCCGCGCTTGAACAGCAGGATCCGGCCTGCATACAGATTCCTCGGGCAATTGACGGCTCGACTCTCGGCGATGGCGCAATCGTCCAGGATGAGAATCCCAGAGACGTCGCCAAACCCCAGGCTGACGGATGAGCCACCCGGAGCCGGCGTGACGCCAAGGATCTCGGGGGCCGGAATCGGAGCGCAGGTCTGCGGCACGGGGTACCCGGAAAACGCGTCTCCACCGCAGGGATCGCCGTCGACCGCAGCCGCCCCGGCATTGTCGAGCACGTGCTGCGCAAAAAACTCGTTGTAATCGACCGACACGGCGACCATCCGCGCGACATTCGGCTGGGCGGGATCCACTCCCGCAATAACATAGTCGACAACCCCGAAGTCCGGACCGCCGCGGCATCCTAGAAGCGAAGTGTCGCAGAGGCTGGTGTTGAGGAAACACCCGTCGCTGCCCCCATTCGCGCCATCGGTGGCCGCCAGGTACGAGCCGTTCGCCGCGCCACCGTTCGGACCGTCGATCATCATGCCTTGCGTCATGGACTGGTTGATGCCGCTGTCGTGCCCGGCGACGCTGGCGGTCGCGGCATTCGCGTCATAGGCGATGGTGCGCTGCACGGCACGGCCGTGGCCCCAGAAAAACGCCGCCGCGTTCGGACCGCAGGACTCGAAGGAAGTGGTGAAACCTTGCAGGATCGGGGCGCTCGGACAGTTCGCGTAGGAGCGCGCGGACTCGAGCGCCGCCAGGACGACGACAAAGCTGAACAGGATCGGGACCAGACGGGAAAAGCCGGTGCGAGACATGAGTGGACCTCCTAAACACGGATTAGACTTCAGGCATCAGCCATCTCTCCGGGGGTTCTTCCTACCTAGAACGCGACCGGGCCAAACCGCTCTTTGGACCCATCGTTCTTCAGGACCTCGACATAGACCCGCGGCAGAGCCCTTGAGCTGGCGCGCATCGAAAGACACGCTATAGCTCGCGCCCCTGCCCGTGGTCCCTTCCTTCGCGGCAATCAGGCTGTCGGTTCGTCTCGCGTCCATGTCAGCACCTCTTCTTAGCGTCTTCTTGAGAAACTCCTGGAAAACAAAAGGCCACCGGCCTTTGGGGCCGGTGGCCTGGTCTTGCGAGGACGCGTTCAACTAGCTGGTGATTGGACCCGTCGAGCCACAGCTGTCATTGCTCTTCGAGCACTGCACAGCCCGGGCTTCCACCTTTTCGCTGTGGATGATGGCGGGCTTCTCGTAAGGCTTCTTCATTATGAAATCCCCCTCTCCTCGTTAGAAGCTGACCGGGCCGAAGCGCTCTTTGGACCCGTCGTTCTTCACGACCTCGACATAAACCGCCGAAGAGCCCTTGAGCTGCCCCGCATCGAACGAGAGGGTATAGCTCGCGCCCTTGCCGGTCGTCCCTTCCTTCGCGGCAATCAGGTTGGCGTTGATCTTAACTTCGCCAGCGCCGCCCTTCTTCGCGCCAATCACGTTGAAGCCGGCCGTCGTCAGCTCGACCCCGGTGGTCCAGTCGACGTTGCCCTTGCCCTGGGTCTTGCTGGCGCGCAGCTCGATGACCTGGTCGGAGACCGGCGTGCCGGACCCGGCCTTGATCGGATTGGTATTCACGGAGACGAAGGGGCTGAGAACCAGCTCGCCGACAATCGTGTTGGTCGGCGGGTTGACGAACTTCCGGTTGTCGTCCAGCCCGATGGCGGTGCCCAGGAAGATGCAATCCGTGGCGCCGGCAACCGCCGGAACGAAGACGGTGGTCGAGCCGGCCGAGCCGCCCGTGATGAAGTAGGGATCGAGGCGCTGGTTGACCACTCCACCGTTGGTTCCATCCTCGCCGGCGTCGAGAACGCCGTTCAGGTTGGCGTCCTCACGGCTGAGGATGAGCCAGTTCTGGGGAATCGGCGCCACTGCCGCCGGAAGGGTGGCAGGCATCGTAAAGGCAACGCGGGGAAGAGACGCTGCGGTCGACGAGGTGCAGCCGCCGTGCGTGAAGACGATCACGCGGCCGGCATACAGGTTGCGGGGGCAGTTGACCTGCCGGCTATCCGCGACGACGCAGTCATCGAAGATGGCGTTGGCGACATCGAAGGGACCGACGCCCACAGTAATGTTGGCACCGCCGGCGACCAGGGAGCTGGCCGTAATCTGGGGCTTCGGAATCGGCTGGCAGGTGACTATGCTGAGCTTGCCGCAGCCTCCGTCACCGTCGAAATTGCAGATGTTCCCGTCCTGAGTTCCCGATTGACAGACTTGACCTGCGACAACTCCCGCCTGGTCCAGGACGTGCTGCTGGAAGAACTGGTTGAAGTCGACGGAAACCGCGGCCATCACCGCCTGGTTCGGATCTGCGGGGAGCTGGCCGCCGATTGCGTAATCGACGACGCCGAAGTCAGCAGCGCCGCCGCAGCAGGTGCCTGAGCCTGAGCCGGTATTCGGGCAGTTGGTATCGACCAGCGCTGCGTTCAGGAAGCAGCCGTCGGAGCCGGTGTTGCCGCCGTCGGTGTTGCCGAGGTAGGAGCCGTTGGCAGCGCCGCCGTTCGGGCCGTCGATGAAGATCAAGTCGGCGAAATTCGCCAGGCGGCCGCTGTCATGGCCCGCAGGGCCGGCCGTGGCGCCGTTCGCCTCGTTCGCCAGCAAACGCTGTACGGCCCGGCCATGCCCCCAGAAGAAGGCCTGGGCGTTCGGGGTGCACCCCTCGAAGGAGCTGGTCAGGCCGTGCAGGATCGGAGCGCTCGGGCAGTTGGCGAAGGCGGTCCCGGCGGGCGCCACCATGCAGGCGATCCCGACCAGAACCGGAATAGCACTCTTGGTCCACTTTACATGCATTAGGTACCCCCTCTCGAAATTAGAAGACCCGGATGCCCTTTGGAGTCGGCGATGCGAAGGAAAACGGGGCATCATAACACGAATTTAGAAATGCGGCGGCAGCAGAGCCGCAGGATTTCCGGCCGTCGTCTTGCGGATGCGGATCGCCTCGCCGATGACCAGGTTGAAGTTGTTGGCGGTCAGGCCGCAGGTGAAGCTGGTCGCGGCGCCCGAGGCGGCATCGATGCGGGCGACCGTGACGCCGGTGGCCAGGACGAAGCCGTAGGAGGTGCAGATGTCCTGAGCCTTGGTCCAGGTGGTGTGGTACGGGATGCCGAGCCAGTTGTCGCCCTTCGGACCCGGGGCCACGAAGCCGCCCTGCAGGATCGGGAAAGAAGCCGACTCGTTGCTGGAGCCGACGAGGACGATGTTGGTGGGACTGGCCGGGGCAACTCCGCCGGTGATGCGGACGCGGACGCCGCGGGTCGGGTCGATGGCGGTGGCGCTGCCGACGGCGCAGTTGGCGCTGGTGGCGGCCCCGGTCGAGGCGTTGATCTGCGCGATGGTGACGTTCGCCTTGGTGGCGCCGGCCGCCGCGAAAGTGTTGCACATGGCCGTGTAGGTCGTGTTGGGGCTGACCCAGGGAATCGCGCGCCAGTTGTCGCCCTTCGGGCCGGGTGCGATGAAGCCGTTCTGCAGCGCAGTGTTAATCTTGAAGCCCATGTTGGAAGCCATCAGGATGCCGCCCGAAGTCGCGAACAGGGCTACTGCCGCGCCCAGCACCACCCATGCTTTCCAGTTCGTCTTGCTGACCATTGCCTCGACCCTCCTCCGCCTCGATTTGAGGTGTCTTGTCCCTCCCCCGAGGGACAGTCCACTTGTGAGAGAGAATTGGACTACTTAAATACCGTCAAAAGAGCGTTTGTCAAGGGGAAACGGGCCGCTAAAGGCCTATTCCACCCGGTAATAGGTGACCTGGCCCTTGCCCGGGTCCAGGTCCATCCAACGGGTGCCGACCACGCTGTAGCGCTCGGCCTTGCTGAAATCCCTGGGATTGCTGCTCTTCAGGACCCAGAACCGATCCTGCGTCCCGTCGCGCCATTCCAGGAGGACTCCCCCCTGGCGGACGGGCTGGATCGAGACCAGGCTGACCTCGGAGCGATGCGCCCCGCGCAGCAAGTCCCAATCCTGCCGCTCCGACAGGAACAGCGAGGAGATCCCCACCACCACCGACAGCCCCAAGGCGGCGGCAGTGGCGCGGCGCGGGAGCTGGAACAGCAGGAAGCTGCGCAGGCGGGAACCCCAGTCGGAAACAGCTCCCCTCTCGATGTTTCTGCGGCACTCGAGGGCCAGGCGGCGCCGGGCCCCGGGCGAGAGCTGGATATCGATGTTTTTCAGGGAGTTTACGGCCCTGTGAAGGCGTTCGTCGTGGGTGCTGGTGGGTGTGAAGTCCATGTTTGCTTTCCCCCTCACCAGCTAAATACCTCAACGGGAATGGGTGCGTTCAGCCGAGTGGATAAAAAAGTGGGCCCTCAGGCCTTATAGGCAATCCCCGGAGCTGACGACCCGGACCTTGCCCAGGGGGGACCTTCCATAGCTCCCCTTCACCTGCGCATCCTGGGCGCGGAAGAGATAGAACCAGGTGGTCCCCAGCGGAATGGCCTGGTTGTCCTCGTTTCCCACGGTATCGGTGTTGGGAGAATCGTTCTCGACGCAGAGGACCGGCCCCAGCGAAGTCGTGGTGGCACCGAAGGTCACCTGAGCCCGGTCTCCCCGGATCACGTCGTAGGACGCGGCTTCGAACATGGGAGGCCAAGAGACCTGCACACCCCCGACCGCCTGCGTGACGGTCAGAAGCGGGTCCTGGCTCTGGTTCAGGAAGATCGAGATGGTGCCGTCCTCCTCGTCGGCGGAGGCCATGTCGGGCTTGCCGTCGGCGTTGAAGTCGGCCACCGCGATGTCCCGCGGCCCGGAGCCGCTGCCGAAGCGCTGCGCCACCCCGAAGCGACCCGTTCCGTCCCCCAGCGCGATGAGGATCGCGCCGCCGGTGAGGGAGTTGGTGACGAGGTCGTCCCAGCCATCGAGGTTCATGTCGGCCAGGGTCCCTTTCCAGGGCGCCTTGACGTTCGCCGCCTCCTGATAGGAGGTGAAAGCCCCGGTATTGTTGCCCTTCATGGACGACACGCTGTTGGAGTTGAAGTTCAGGCTGATCAGATCGAGATCGGCATCGCCGTCGAGATCCTTGAGGATCGGAAGGCGCGGCCCCAATCCGGTGGTGGAGCTCATCGTGGAGCTGGGAAATGCTCCGGTGCCGTTGCCGGGAAGGAACGAAGCTTTCGCCAGGGCGGAGTTGCACACCACCAGGTCGCGGTTCGTTCCCGCGTCCACCGTCCCTACGGCAACCCCCGAGGGGGCGGCGACGCAGTTGCCGGGGATCGGGTTGGTGCAGGTCTGCCCCGTGGGGCAGTTCGCGTCGACCGAGCAGAGAGTGCCGGTCGTGATGCTGCACCGGCCCCGGCAGTCGGCGTTCGTGGCGCAGGCGATCCCCGGCGCGAAGCCGCCGTCGCAGATCGACGCACCGCCACCCGAATAGCGGGTCACGTTGCCCAAGGTCCCGCCGGTCTGCAAGAAGACGGAAACCGAGCCGTTCGGGAAAGAGGCGTCTCCCGCGGAATTGACCGCCACCAGATCCGGATGCGTCTCATCGGTGTCATTCAGCGGCCCGGCGGTCAGATTCTCGGGGAAGATGCAGCCGGCCCCCGAGCTCTGGTTGCAGCTGCTCCCCAGGCTCTTGTCGGTGCGCGCGCCGAATGTCCCGGGACCGGTTCCCGGGAAGAGCGAGATATTCTCGGGACCGGTATTGAGCGTGACGATGTCCAGAAGAGAATCGGTGGTGAAGTTGCGCAGCAGGACTCCGGTCGCCGCCGTATCCCCCGGCTGGCTTCCCGGCAGGGTCAGGACCGCACCCGCCGAGAAGGTGCCCAGGCCGCTGCCGATGAGGAGGTTGACCTGGTTCAGATCGGTCTGCGCCACCGCCAAATCCGCCTTGCCGTCGGCATTGACGTCGCCCGAATCGAGCGAAGTGAGCAAGGTCAGTGGCGAGAAGGCGTAGGTGGGCGTGGCGGTAAAGCCCGCGGCGCCGTTGCCGAACAGCAGCGACAGGCTTGACGAGGGCAGGTTCGCAGTCACCAGATCGATCGCCGTGGTGCTCCCGATATCGGAGGCGGCGATGCCGCCGGCATAGCCTCCAATCGGAAAGCTCCCGCCGGCCGTGAAAGTCCCGAAGCCGTTGCCCGTGTAAATCTTGATGATTCCCTGGCCGTGATCCAGCTCTTCTCCGAGGACCAGGTCGCGTGTTCCATTGGCATTCACGTCGATGGCGAGGACTTGATGCGTATGTCCCCCGACCGCCTGGGTCACGGGAAAGCTGAACCCGACGTCGGGGTCGCCATAGAGTATCGCCACGTTGTTGACGTAGTTGCTGCCCACCACCAGATCGGGAGAGCTGTCGCCATTGAGGAGTCCCGAGGTGATCGAAGTCGGCATCTGCACCGCGTCGATGGAAACCGGAAAGCAGAAGCCCGTGGGGCAGCCATACGCGACGGTGACCTTGCCGGCGGGCGGCGGATCGGGGCTGGTGTCGAGCTCGCTGACCACCGCGATGTCATCCTTCAAATCGCCGTCCCAATCCCCCACGGTAAGAGCGAGCGGGCCCTGATCCACGAGGGTGGTGCTGGCCAGGCTGAAGCCCCCGAGGCCGTTGCCCGAGTAGAGGCGAACTTCCGCCGAGCCGTAGAGGACGACGATCAGGTCCTTCTTGCCGTCCAGGTTCCAGTCGGTGATTCCCACGGCGATCGGCTTCGATCCCAGTCCGGTGAAGACGCTCGTGGGCGCCCCGAAACCTCCCGCCCCGTTTCCCAGGAAGATCTGAACGTTGTCGCCGACCGAGCAGGCGACCGCCACGTCGAGGAAGGAATCGGTGTTGGAGTTGAGACTCGCAACGACCAGGCCCTCCGGATAGGCCAGGGTGGCCTTGGGGACCTGCGGGTTGAAGATGCCGTTGCCGCCTCCGAGGAGCACCGAGAAGGTGCCGGAGGAGCTGTTGGCGACGATGACGTCCTTCTTGCCGTCGGCGTTCAGATCAGCGACCGCGATTCCCTGCGGGATGTCACCGACGGAAAGGTCGCGCCGGGCCGCGAAATCGACCTGAGCCCGGACCAGAGACCCAGAGAGAGCGGCCGACGCAAGCAACAGAGCAGCAGTGCGGAATAGATGCTTCGAATAAGACAGAGATAGTTTCACCGGTGGCTCACGCTTTCGCGCTGCGCCCCCCTTTGGCAGGGTCCCTCTCCCCGGCGGGCCAGCTGAAAGAACAGAAGGGGCCACCCGCAGAGTGCGCGGGTGGCCCCGAGTTTATTACCGATGAGGCACTAGCGAACGCGCGTCGCGAGCGCCTGGATCTTGACCGGCGTAACGATGTTGTACTGGGGCCGGCCGCCGCAAGTGCTCGGGCGGGTCATCTGAACGAAGATGTTGTGACCGCCGTGGCACTTCGAGATCCGGAACCCGGTGGCGCCGCCGTAGGAGCGGTTGCGCACGCCGGAGTTGCAGCCAACGCAGGCAACGTTGACGCCCGTGCTGCGATCGCCGCCGGGACTGCGATAGACGACCGAGAAGGCCGGGCAGTTCCACTCGGCCCTGGTCCTGAAGGTGATCGAGCAGTCGCCGAAGCCCTGGTCAGGCTGCAGCGGGTTCGGCTTCACAATGGGCGTTCCGAGGAACTTGTCCTCGCACGCATCGCCCAGACCGTCTCCCATCCCGGAGGGAGTCTGCGAGGCGTTGGAGACGCTGACGCAGTTGTCGAACGGCGCGCCGAGTGTCCCGGGGCACAGACCGGCGTTGAAGATTGCCGGCTCGCAGGCGCAGACGCCATCGTTATCGCCGTAGGGCGGCAGGTGGTCGTCGCTCTTCTCATAGGGGCAGGGATCGCAAACGTTACCCTTGCCGTCGCCGTCGGTGTCGAGCTGGTTGGCGTTCGCGACGTCGGGGCAGTTGTCCAGGTTGCTGCAGATACCGTCGCCGTCGTTGTCGTGGCCGGAGCCGCAGCCGTCGCAGGCATCGCCGATGCCGTCACCGTCCGAGTCCGCCTGACTCGGGTTGGCAACGCTGGGGCAGTTGTCGACCGCGCCGCAAATGCCGTCGCCGTCGACGTCGTTGGAAGCATCACCCGGGCAGGGATCGCAGGCATCGCCGACGTTGTCGTTGTCGCCGTCGGCCTGGTCCTGGTTGGCGGCGTTGTCGCAGTTGTCGCAGACATCGCCGATGCCGTCACCGTCGCTGTCGACGTTCGACCCGGGAGTGCTGGGACAGGTGTCAATGACATCGGCAATTCCGTCGCCGTCCGCATCGCCCGTGCCACCGAGCTTCTGAGCCGCGGCACCCGACAGGTACTTCCCTTCGAAGCCCGAGTCCCACACCGGGTTGATCGCCACGAACCGGCACTGGCCGGCGTTGGCGGCCGAGATCGAAACCGGCGAACCGGCGTTGGCGCCGGCCGGAAGCACTCCGCCTTCCTGAGTCCAGGCGCTGCGATCCGACGTCAGGGGGCCGAGAGTGCAGCTGGCGCTGATGCTGTAGACCTTCCAGCCGCTGTGGATGTTACGGGTTCCGCCGGCGCAGTCATCCGCCAGGGAGATGCCCGAGTTGCTGGCGCAGTCGTTGTAGGAGGAGACGCCGCCCCAGCTCGCGGTCGCGTTGAAGGGACCCGAGCCGGAAATGCCGCTGAGCGAAGGCGTGGGAACATTGGCGCAAACGGTGTTCGGGCTGCCGTTCGCCTGATCCAGGTTGTACATCTGGAAGAAAGTGTCGAGATCGACCGAGTAGGCGGCATAGGTTCCGTGCGCGCCCGAGGTTCCCTGTCCGAGACCGTTGCTGAAAATGACGGCCATCGGCGGCAGCGAGCCGTCGCTCTGCAGGTTCGGACCGTCGGAGATGCAGCCGTCGACGTCCTGGTTGCCCCAGTCATGCTGGTAGACCATCCCCTCGCCGGGGACCAGCTCGAAGGTCTCCAGGTTGCTGGCGCCCTGGTCGACTCCGAGGCCGGCCACGGTGTTGCCCTTGCCGACCGCCCAGAACTGGGTGTAGGGGGCGTTGCCGCAGGAAGCGGGATCGAGGCCACCATTGGTGGTGAAACCGCTCTCGAACGTCGGCACCCCGTTCCCGATCGTGATGCCGCTGCCGCAGGTCGCCATGGCGGGACCCGCACTCAGGGCCAGACACAAAATCCCCGCCGCCAATGCCGGCAGGCCCACCCGAACCACTCTAGTCATAGCAGCTTCCCCCCTGAAAGGTCATCAGAAAGCCCTCCTGGTTTCTCCCTGAAAAACACTAGCTAAGCTCTTTATTCGCATGAGATACGGATATTCGGCATGGTGTGCAGGACATGGAAACGCAGCGGAAGCTCCTGTGGAAATTTGCTTTCCCCTTAAGTACGGTCAAAGAGAGAAATGTCAAGGGAAAATACCTTCAATCCCTGACGGTTAATACCTGGGGTCTCGGGAAAATGTTCATTTTTTCCAAAATAATTCATCTGGGACCTGGCTCGATGGTCTCCATCGCACGACGCAGCTTGTTGCGAGCGCTGGCGGCATGACGCCGCACCGTGATGGCGGAGATTCCCATGGCGCGCGCCACCTCGGTTGTTTCCAGCTCCTGCAATTCCCTCAAAACAAATGCCATTCTCTCCTGGCGGGAGAGCACTCCCATGTGCGAGAGGAGATGGGAGCAAAGCTGGGTGTTCTCGACCTGGACCTGGAGGGCCTCGGTATGCGCCGGCTCCTCCATCCCCTCCCCGACCAGAGCTTCCCAGGAGACTTCCCCCCGGTCCCGCCGGCGCCGCAGCGAGTTGAAGACGACGTTGACGCATATCTTCCAGATCCAGGCCTCGAAGCTGCGTCCCGGGTCGAACTTCGCCAGGTAGCGGAACACCCTCAGGAAGACTTCTTGCGCGGCATCCTGCGAGTCCTGTGGGGTGAGCCCCATCTGGATGGCCATCGACAGGACCCGCCGCTCGTAGAGGCGGATGATCTCCTCGAAGGCGTCGATCTCCCCCGCGCGGATCCGCTCGATCAGCTCCTCGACGGCGCGCGCTTTGGCGGGCGCCTGCTCGAGCGCCGGAGCGTCGGTCACGTCCACGATTGTCCTTTTCGTCAGTAGGGGCTGAGGTTCCCCCGGGTGTCGACCACGAGAACGGTGTAGTAGAACCTCGCAGAGCCCGGAGCGGGGACGTCCACGCTGGTCCCCGTGAGATTGTCCATGATCAGGTTGCCGGCATTGGCGGCGCTGCGCGGCACGGGGATGGTCGCCCCGTGCAGGCGGTAGTAACTGATGTTTGCCGGCTTGCCCGTCACCGTGACGGTGACCGCGGGCCAGGAGAGGCGCAGCATTCCGGGCGTGGGCGAAGGCGCGACGCTCAGCGTCAGGATCCCCGCGGGCAGATCGGCGCCGAGCCCCGAAGAGAAGCCGAAGTTGTCCACCGCCGACACCAGATAGTAGCCGTCGTCCGGAGTCACCGCCCCGCCCGTGTGAGTGTAGGACGGATTGGAGGAAGCCGGCACCTGCGCGAGCAGGTTGAAGCCATCGGAGGGTATGAACGAAGGGAAGTTGGAGCGATAGACGTTGTAGTGATTGATGGTGGTCGCGTTGCCGTAGATGTTCTGGGTGACGGCGGGCCAGGAGAGAATCAAATCGTTGCCCGAGCGGGTCACCGTCAGCGCCTGGATCGTATTCGGCGGGGCAATCCCCATGAAGACGTGCGGCATGCCGCTCACCTCGATGCTGTCTGCCCCCACCACCGAGGAGGTATTGATGGCGCGCACCACGGCGTAATAGGTGGTCCCGGTGGTCAGGCCGTTGAGGAAGATCGAGGTGGCCAGGCCCGCGTTCAGCGTGATCGGATGGCTGCCGGGGACGGTCCCGTAGGAGACCTCATATTTGAGCAGGTCGGTCTCGGAGTTGGGCTGCCAGCTCACCTCCAGGGTCGTGCCGATGCCGGTGTCGCGCACCTGGACTCCCAGCGGCGCCACCGGCGGGACCAGGTTGGCCGGCCGTGCCCGGCGGCACTGCGGCCCGTCGGGAGGACCCGAGACGCCGCAGTCGGCGTTGGTGTTGGTCACCGCCCCTTCGAAGCCACCGGCATCGATGCTTGCCGCGCGGTAGAAATAAGTGGTGCCGTTGGCCACGGTGGTATCGGCGTAAGCGGTTCCGGCGACCGGCGAGGCACCGAGCTTCGTATAGGGGCCGGCCGGTGAGGTGGCACGATAGACGTTGGTCCCCACGGCCGTGGGGTCCGGGCTCACCGTCCAGGAGAGATTCACCACCGCGTTGCCGGCGGAAACGGTGAAGCTGCCGGGGGGAGCCGGGGCCGGCATGGCGAGGCGCAGCGAAGGATCGCCGAGAAAGGTGAATCCCTGCATGTCGGCAATCGCGCCGCTCTGGAAGAGCGCGTCGCGCGCCCGCCAGGTCAGCGGGCCCAGCTCGCGGACCTTCTCCGGACCGAAGAGATCGCTGTAGAGCTTGTCGCTGACCGTCTCGGCGAAGAAGGTGAAGGAGAGGCCGGACGGGGCGAAATAACCGATTGCTCCGCCGCCCGCCGACTCCAGGAAGGCTTCGGCGATCGACTCGACCCCGACCGCGTGGAATCCGCCGGTCAGGCAGTCGGAGTTGTAGAAAAAGGGCTGGAAAGGACCGTTGGTGAGCAGGGCCACATCGGCGGGACGGAGCACCAGATCGTTCCCCAGGATGTCGAAGGCGCCGTGGCCCGAGAAGCTGGCGATCAGCGGCGGGGCGGTGTTCCAGCGGCTCACGAAATCGGCCTTGAACTGCTGCGTGATCGGGTCGTTGGGATTGTTGGTTCCGCCGACCGGCGCGTTGTACGGTGGGCGCGCGTAGTATTGCTTGGTGCCGGTGAACGGCGGCGCGAAACGGGCCGCAATCGCGTCCTCCTCCCCTTCGAAGAGGTCGGTCTCCTGCTGCACGTTGCCGACGTCGGCCAGGAAGTAGCCGGCGGCACGCCAGGCGCCGGCCGGCGGCGCCGTGTCGTAGGCTCGCAGCTTGGCGAACACGCCCTCCGCGCTGGCCATCGTGCGCGCCGGAATCCTGCCGAACAGGATGTCGGGCGACTGATCGTCTCCGAGGAACGACGCGAGCCAGGCGTCGGAGGAGTGGTACTTCAGCACGGTCTGGTCGTACAGCATGATGGTCGTCGGCACCAGCTTGATGTAGTCCGAAGAATTCAGATTGTTCTTCGGATCGAGCGTCGCGTCTCCCACCAGCAGCAGATAGGCGGGCGCCGCCGCCGTCCCCGCGGGCCCGATCCAGTTGTCATGGGCGTAGGCGAGGAAGGTCCGAATCGCTTCCGGGTCCTCGATCGAATTGCTGAAGGCGTCGTAGATCTCCTGGATGAAGACCAGCCGGACCGCCAGGCCTCGCTGGGTCTGCAGATGATCGACGAACTGGCTGTAGGCACTGTCCGGCGATGTATCAATCAGGCTGGGATGGGCGATGATGATGTAGTCGGCTTCGTTGGCCGGATCGAGCAGGCTGTTCGGAGCCAGCACCGCGACAAAGTCGGGCGCGAGATAGCCGCCCGGACCGCCCACCCAGAAGGAGCGCGTGGCGGGCGTCGGGACGCCTTCGAGGGGAACCTGGAAGGTGAGGGTCCCCGGACCGGCCGAGGCATTCGCGACCAGCCGGGGCTCGCGCGTGTTGGCGGTGCCCGGCAGGACCCGGCTCACGTCGTAAGCGAAGGCCGGCGATCCGGAGAGTCCGGCCACCGTGAACTTGGCCGCCTGGTTGGGGAAGCCGAACGGGAGCCGGTCCCCCACCGCCTGGAACAGCCGCCGATAGGTAATCTCGGCGAAGTCGACGCGCACGCTGTCGACGCCGATGGCCGGGACCGCGGGGGCCTCGACGTGCAGCGTCGTGGGATCGGTGAGCAGCGACTGGCTGGCGGTACCCACCTGATCGAACACCGTCTCGCCGTCCCAGTCGAAGGTGGTGGTCGTTGCCCCGGAGCCGTTGACCGTGACCCGCGTGCGGTGATCGGGGTTGATTGCTGTCTGGCTCGACACGCCGCGCCAGCGGACTTTGACGTCGGCGGTGAAAGCTGCCGCCGCCAATCCGGGGAGCGGGACGCTGAGATCGCGCGAGGCGGTCGTGGTGCCGTCGGCGAAGAGGGTCGGCGCCCAGGTGTAGGTGTCCTGATCGTTGAGCGGCGAGAACCAGTTGTCCACCTCGGCGTGGGCCGTCTCGATGAAGCTGGTTTCGGCCGCAAGGCCGCCGGGAGTGCCGTCCAGGCTCGCCATGCGCTGTCGGCCCGCCGTGCCCGGCGCATCGAGTAGATAGACATTGGTGTCGGTGAAATCGCTCGCCCGGTAGATGGGAGTCGGACACGCGGGCGGACCGCAGTTCAGTATCGCGTAAGGATCTGATTCGCTCTGGCCGTAGAACTCCAGCGAATCACCGACATCGAAAGAGCTGTCGCCGCCTCCCACGATGCGGACCGGCACTTCCACCCCTTTGTTGCGCAGACGGAACGTTGCCGGATCCTGGCCGATGTATTCCGGTATCGGACAGCTCCCGAGCGTCGGGCAGCTGATGCGATACATCCCTTCTTGCTTGACCCCGATCCGGTAGGCGGTCAGGGGGCCCGATTCCAACCGCGGCGGCGCAGCCCCTTCGAGGCTCGCGGAGGACGCCATGGGCCGGGCCCGACGACTCGGCGAAACCTGCTCGGGATTGAGGAAGCTTTCACGGTAGAAACCGTCCAGCCGTGGATCGGCGAGCGGCGGCGGCACCGGCGCGGTCGCGGCGTTCTCCAGGGTAATCTCGATCTCAATCTCTTCGGCGATACGGGCGGCGCCGCTGCGCGGGGACACCTGCATCGGCGTCAGGACCAGCTCGACATAGCGCTGATCGCGCACGAAGCCGATCCGGCCCAGCTGCGCCACCGCCTCCGGATAGAGGGCGTCGGATTCAGCCAGCGACGGATCGTCGGCGTAGGCGGGAATCGTGACGGGAGGCTCTTTCTCCTCACCCTTTCCTCGACGCGGCGAGGCGCCGGAAGGGACCGGCTCGAGGCGCTGGCCCGAAAGGGAGCGGAACTTGATCCGCGTGACGGTAAGGACCGGAGCTCCCTCGGGGGGAAGGGCGATCCGCTCCAGCCGCATCGGCACCGCCGGAGCGCCGGCGCGCGGATAAACCCCATAGCCGGAGAGCCGCAGTCGCACGCGGCCCGCCGCGTTCGGGCTCGGCACGATCGAGGCGGACGGAATCTTCAGCCGGGCGGTGAAAAAAGGCCGGAAGGAGCCGGGAGCGGAAGGACGACCCCCGGACACCCAGGAGGAGGAAATCAACAGGACGGCCAGGAGAGCGAGGAGCGCCCTCCTTCCGACACGAGCCGGGCGATTCCCTCCGCGCGACGCTCCGCGGGGGGTCGATGAGCGGAGACTATCGGGTCCGATGGTACCCACCTCGGATCCGCCCCTTTTTCAGGGGAAATCTCCCACTGAACTCCTTCCCTGGCTGGCGAGCAGGAAAGTGCGGCGGACCACTTGCAATCCTTTGGTGTCCTTAAATATACGATGAGGTCGGGGTGGAGTAAAGCCTCTTTTCGACCCTCTCAGGAGCCGGCCGAGGCGCCGAACTCCGCGTCCAGCCACGTCTTCACTGCCGGCTGGGTGACGATCGATTGGAGATCGGGGTCGGATTTCAGGTGCCGGACGTCGCGGAACCCTTGCTTGACGCTCTCCTTCAGCCGCGCCACCGCCTCCGTCTTGTCCCCCTTCCGGGCATAGGCGCAGGCCAGATCGTAGGTGACCTCCGCCGGGTACCGGTGCTTCAGCTCGAGGGCGGTCTTGAGGAGGGCGATGGCGTCGGAGTAGCGCTTTTCGGGGAAGGCGACGTGCGCCAGCTGGTGGTATATCTCGGGCTCCAGCGGGTAGAGACCCTGGGCGGTCTTGAGCAGCTCGGTGGCGCGCTTCCGCGCGGCTTCATCATCCGATCCCAGGGCCGAGGCGATCCCGACCAGCGAGAACAGATTCTTGCCATCCGCCGCCAGCAGCGGCTCCTGGGCCTTGAGCAGAGGCGACGGTCCCATCACGTCGGTGACGAACTGCAGCTCCTGCAGTAGAGGAAGGCTCTTGACGAATCCCGCAGCATCGGGGAGCTTCCGGGCGCGCGCTTTTTCCAGCGAGGCGGGTGAGAGCTTCTGCGCCTGCAGGCTCGCCAGGCTCGCGGCCGAGGGGACCGGCCCCGTCCGGTAGTGCGCCTCGGGGATCGACTTGCCGCCGGCAAGCGCGCGCAACGCCTCGCGCAGTTTCGCCACCTGCTCGGGCCGGGATGCCGCGAGGTTCTTCGCTTCGCCGGGATCCGCGGACAGGTCGTAGAGCTCCTCGGTCGCTCCTAGAATCAGCCGCCATGGACCCTGGGCGATCGCCTCGCGCGGCGCCCAGCCGAAAAGCTCCTGCCCTTCCAGCGCGGCGGCGTGATAGGAGGCAGGCTGCGCCGACTGCTTCTGGAGGAGATCCCTGCCGGCAACACCGGGCACCGCATCCAGGCCGAGCACTTTCTGCAGGGTGGGGACCACGTCAACCAGCCCCGCGAGGGAGTCGTCAGCCCCCTTTGGCACGTTCGGTCCGTTGATCACCAGGGGCACCCGCAGAGTGCTGTCGTACAGGAAGAGTCCCGCCCGCGATTCGCCGTGGTCCCCCAGCCCCAAACCATGGTCCGATGTGAGAACCACCACCAGCGAGCCGTCGCGCTTGTGCTCCTTGAGGTAATCCAGGGTTGAGATCACATCCAGATCGATCATCTCCAGCCTGTCCCGGTAGGCGATGCGGGGATCGGCGTCGGGAGTTCTCAGGACGCTCTGCTCGGGGACGGTGAGATCCGCGTAGTGCATCCACAAGAAGAACGGCTTTTCAGCGGGCTCCGAAAGCCAGCTGCGAGCCCCGGCGCCCACCTTGCTCGCACCCCGGAGGGCCAGACGCCAGGTCCCTGTGGGCAGCGGGACGTAGCCGTCCTGGAAAACGTCGAAGCCGCGATCGAATCCCCTTCCCGAAGCTCTCGAAGTGCCGAGGAAGGCCCCGGTCATGTAGCCCTTCGCCTTGAGCCGCTCCGCCAGCGTCCGCACGCCGTCCGGCAACTGGTCGCGGTAATCGTCGTCCCAGACCTGGTGCTGAAAAGGAGTCGATCCGGTCAACAGCGTGGCGAGCGACGGCAGGGTCGACACCGAAGAGGTCACGACCTGACGAAAAACATGTCCCTTCTCGGCGATCCGGTCGATTCCGGGCGTCGGCTGCGACGCACTCTTGGAATAGCACGAAAGAAAATCGGGTCGCAGGCCCTCGATGGTGATGAGCAGGAGGCTGGGAGGGGCGGGGGCGGCGGGAGGCGCGGGCGACGCACCCGCCAGGAACAGCAGCGCGGTGATCGGCAGGAGGACCGCGCCGGCAAGCCGCGCCCGTCGCTTCTTGCGAAATAAGGCCGCGATCACTCGCCGCATTTCTCGAAGGTCTGGTCGAGACCCTCGATCACCTCGCCGGCGGCGGCGCGCGCCTGCAGCTCGAGATAGGTCTTCTTGCGATAGCGCGCGACGAGCTCCGCCTGCGGGTACATCTTGGTCGGATCGCCGGTCTGCAGCCACGCGACGCCGGCGCAGAAGGCGGTGAACTGGCCGACGTCGGAATCCTTCAGGGTCGTCTGCGGAATCTCGTCGGCCACGCGGCGCACCTCCTTGAGCACGGAGGAGCCGCGCCAGACGTCGCGCAGCGAAGCGATCTCCATCAGGTTGGCAACCTTCCGCCGCCACTGCACGCAGGGGTAGATGTTGCCGTAGGGATCCACCGCGAAGCCGCTGCGTCCCGTGCCGCAGACGGAGGAGATGTCGGAATCGTCGCGGCGCATGGGAATCTTCTCATTGCGCACGTCGGCGAACTCGTCGGACCACCACCGCTTCATGAACGTGTCGTCGGCCCCCATCTGCAGCGGCTCCTGGTCGCCGTCGTCCTTCGGGGTGATGACCGGATCGAAATGGAGGTCGGCGTCGAGATCCTCCGCCAGCGTCTTGATCTCGCGCACCTCGCCAAGGTTCAGCTTGGTGATGGGCGTCTTGAGCAGGACCTTCATGTCGCGCCGGCGCAGCGCCTTCACGGCGTTGACCAGCTTGGCGAAGGAGCCGGGCACGCGGGTCAGCGCCTCGTGCGTCTCGGGCCGGGCCCCGTGCAGGCTGATCTCCAGCTCGAACGGATGGACTTCGTCCTTCAGCCGCTGCGCCATCGTCTCGTCGATGAGGAAGGCGTTGGTGTAGATGCGGATCGCAAAATGCAGCCGCTGCGCTTCCCTGGCAATCTCGAAGAAGTCCCGGCGGCAGAGCGGCTCGCCGCCCGACAGCGTCAGGAACAGAACGCCGAAATCGGCGATCTTGCGCATTGCTTCGAAGACCTGGGGAGTGGTCAGCTCCTTCTGTCCCGTGGGGCAGTTGTAGCAGAACGAGCAGGCATGATTGCAGATGTAAGTCAGCTCGAACAGTGCCGAGTAAGGCGTGGCCGATTTCCAGTTGCGCGCGATGATGGCCTGGTAAGCGTTCATGGGTCTATTCTCCTCGGACTTTCCCGTTTCGGCTAGTCCAGCATCCGATTGGCTTCGAGGCTGGTGAGGAACTCCCGGACGTCCTTCGTCACCTGCTCCCGCTCGCCATCGAACTCCTCGCACAGGATGTCCACGATTTCGCTCTCGTTCTTGACTCCGTCGAGCAGCTCCCAGACCCGCGTCCCGATCGGATTGAGGACATGGATATAGGAGCCGTCGGGCAGGACGATAGTGGTCTCTCCCCCTTCGAAGACGCGAAAGCCCGCCGTCGGATGGCGCTTCGGCGGGTTGGTGCTCCAGTCGGTCACGACTTGTCCCCTTCCGGCCGGATCACGCTCCAGAACTCCGCCGACTTGCGGAAGTGCAGGCGGTGCACCGGGGCATGGCGCGCCAGGCGCGCGGCAATCTCGACGGCACGACCGCCACCCTCACCTTCCATGACGAAGGGGAGACTCGCCATCAGCTCCGCCGTGGCGCGCGAGGCGGGTATCTCCTCCACGAAATCGCGACGGTCCTGAATCAGGCGATAGGCGGCCGCCAGCGGAAAGGCGCGGTCGGTCGCGGGAGGCTCGCGGTACACCCCACGGAAGGGGACCGAGCAGGCCTCGAAGCGCTCGCCGTCCGGCTGCAGCAGGATCAAGTCGTCTCCCAGCACCAAATCTCCCTCGGAGAGCAGTGTGACCGTCGTCTTGCCCGCTCCGGAGGGACCGAAGAACAGATAGGCGGCGCCACCGCGAACCACTCCCGAAGCGTGAATCAAAAGGCTGCCCCGGCGCAGGAACCAGTGCGCCGCGACCACCCGCAGGAAATTCTCGAAGGCCCGGTGCAGCGGTCCCTCGTCGATGCGCGCGATCGCCAGCTTGCCGCACCGGCGGAGCGGATCGAACCATCCCGCGAACTCGTAGGAGTAGCAGACGAGGCGTTCGTCCGACCAGGTCTGCTCGAGGCGGTAGTATTCGGGCTCTTCTGCCTTGCCGCGCGGCTTCAGGAAGCCGGGAACTTCCGCTTCGACGATTTCGATCTCTCCCGCGCCGGAAGCCGCTTCGTCGCGGATGAAGCAGCCATAGCGGGAGCGAATGAGATCCCTGTCCGAGGTCGACAGCCCCGACAACTTCAGGTCGAGACCCGCGAGGGTGAATCGCAGGGAGTGCGGACCCCGCGAAAGGCAAACCCGATCGAAATAGTCGGGACCGGGGTGGTACTCAACCTCGGGGGCCAAAACGGGAATGGTCCCTCTCTCCGACCGCACCCTCGAAGCCCGACGGCCGATTTGGTGAATGGTTGCAAGGCCCGGCGAAAGGCCGGTCAGTGCGGAATATACGCCAATCGACAGGGGCTGTAAAGGCCGATTTTCCAATCAGGTCAACGGATATAGCCCAATGAGCGCAGCTTTTCGAGGACCTCGGGATCGAACTCGGAGCCGCCGCCGGAAGGGGGTCTGCGAGGGCCGAAACCCGCCACCGGATTGACACCTTCACCCCCGAATTTCCTGCCCGGCAGGAGACAGTCCCGCAAGACGCGCCCTCGCATTTCCCGCGAGCGCGGGAAACCCTGGGCCGCCAGCAGCGTCGGAGCAACATCGAAGAGGCTCCCCGAAAGTCGCTTCCCCGGTGCCACGCCCGGGCCCGAGACGAGCAGGAACCCTTCGCTGCCGCCGGCGGGATCATTACGTCCCGGGTCTCCCTCGAGGATCACGAAATCGTCGGGTCGCGCGCTGTCAGCCAGCAATCCGACGGCGGCGTCCAGATTCTCCAGGTGGTCGATGAGCTCGCGGTCCTGGAGCAGCTCTCCTAGGCGGCCGTGATCCTGTCGCGCGGGGGCCGCGGCCAGAACATCCAGACCGTTGAGGTAGACGGCCACGAGAGGCCAGCGCTCTTTCCATCCGGCGCTCGCCAGCTCGAGGTGAAAGCGGTCCATCGCAGGGGCTCCGGCAGGACCCGCGTCGCGGGAGCCGGAGGCCGGATTCGCGGCGAAAGTGCTGGCATAAACCTTTTCGAGATCGGTCAGGCGCTCGGGTGGGAAGACTTCCCGATCCGGGGCCCCGCCCGATTCGAGACGAAACAAGGCGCGCTCGGTGATGCGCACGCCCGGCCCTTCATCCGCCGGCCAGGTCGCCCACCAGTTCACCACGTAGGAGGGAACCCCCTTCTCCGCAAGAATCTCCCACACGGTCTTGTCTTTGCGGTGGACCCCCGAGACAGGGACCTCCTTGATCGGAGGGACGAAAGGGTTCAGGGCCCGCGCCGCCTCGAACAGCGGGGCGCTCCACCCCGTCGCCGCCAGCGGGGTTCCCATCCCGGGAAGAATGGCCGATTCCACGCCTCCCACCCCGTGCCGCGGCGGCGCGAATCCGGTGGCGGCGGTCACCCAGATCGCCGGAGGCTCCGCCGCGGGACGCTGCAGGTTCACCGTGCAGCTTGCAGCGGCGCGCGCCGCCAGGTGTGGCAGGTGGCCTTCCCGCTCCATCGCCTGCATCAACGAGCTTCCGAGACCATCGACGCCGACCCATAGGGTTCGGCCCTCCACCGGCGCCGTGGAGAATTCCCCGGCCGGGGTGGAGGGGACCCTCTCGCGGCGCGAGCGCCACAGGGCGCCGGCGATCACCACGATCAGGAGAGCGACGAGGATCGCCTGGAAGCGGCCCCCCGCCTTTCCCAATCCGCGCATCCGCCCCACGCGCAGGAGAGACAGCCACGCGGTCAGTGAGGCGAGGCGCCCGAGGAATAGGCTGATGAGCAGGATGAAGACGACGAAGCCGATGGTCGCCCAGTCTCCTCCGGTCTCTCCCCGGCCGCGCCACCAGAGCGACAGGTAAATCGCAAACCCGAGGGCGATCGCTCCGCCGATTCCCCAGGCGAGCCGGGCGGAGTGGCCGCGTCCGCGCGGCACGAGGCTTTCGAGCAGGCGCGTGAGAGCGCCCGCCGCCAGCTCCACCGCCAGCGTGAGGAGACCGCAGATGGGCGCCAGGTAGAGCGCGAGAAGGAGAGCATCGCCGGCGGAGGCCAGAGGCGGCGATCCGAGAAAGGCGAGCATCACCACGAAGGCCAGGTCGAGGACCAGCGCCGCGAGCAAGGCGGCCTTGAGAGATCCTTTCAGCCATCCCCAGGGAGCGGCCGCGTCGCGCAGGATGACCCGATCGAGATAGCCCCGGCGGCGGAGCGCCTCCTTCAGCTCTTCCAGCCGCTCGTCGCGGATCGGCGGCATCTCTGACTAGCGATCCCGATGAATGAGCAGGCTGGCCAGGCCGCGCAGCAGCGCGCCGCGCCGCCCGAGAGGCGCGAGGTGCTCGACGGCGCAATCGAAGAGCTCTTCCGACAGACGGCGGGCCCCTTCGATCCCCGACAGCGTGACGAAATTCCCACGCCGATCGGCCTGCACGCTCTTCCCGGCCCGCGCCGGATCGCCGGTGGCGTCGAGGAGATCGTCCACGATCTGATAGGCGAGGCCCAGGTTCTTGGCGTAGCCGCGCAGCGCCTCGGTCTCGGCAGGGACGGCGCGTCCGAGCAAGGCGCCCATCTCCACGCAGGCGAGGAACAGGCTGCCGGTCTTGCGGGAGTGAATGCGCTCCAGCTCGTCGAGGGCGCAGCGCGACGGCGACAGCGCCAGATCGAGCCCCTGGCCCGCAATCAGCCCCTCGGTCCCGAGCGCCGCGCCCAGGCGGCGCGCCATCTCGGATCGCACTTTCTCCGGGATCGCGGAGTCTGCCGCCAGGATCTCGAACGCGCGGTTGAGCAGCCCAAAGGCGGCGAGAATCGCGGTGGCCTCGCCGAAAACACGATGGGTCGCGGGCCGGCCGCGTCGCAGATCGGAGTCGTCCATGGAGGGAAGATCATCCAGGATCAGCGAGCTGGCATGGGCCATCTCGATCACGGCCCCGGCTGCCACGGCCTTGGAACGAGGGGTCCCGTACAGGTCGGAGACGGCGATCAGCAACGCGGGACGGATGCGCTTGCCGGGCGACAGGGCGGCGTAGCGCATCGCCTCTGAAACCCGGGCGTCATCCCCCGCCGCGGCAGGCAGCAGTCGGTCGAGCGCCGTCTCCAGATCGCGTCCGACACCGTCGAGGAACTGTCGCACCTGCTCGGGGATCGCGGATTCGGCAACTGCGGTCCGCGAAGGAAAGGAAGGCATCGAAGCAAGCCTCTCGCCGGCGGCCTTTCCTGGCCACGAACGGCGACACCTAGGTTATCACAGCGCCGGCACTCGCCCGGGGCCCTGGTCCTAGCGGACGTTGACCTTGATGGCGTCGGGCGTCGGCTCGAGGTGGACCTTCAGGTAGGTTCCGAAGAAAGAGGCGATCGCCTCAGAGTACTTGCGGCGGTCCTCGTCGTACAGGCTGGAGGCATCGCTCCCCTGCAGCTCCAGCAGGTTCTTGTCGGCGCTCCCGCTGTCGGGCAGCGCGGCGTACAGCGCCTTCCCCGCTTCCACCGATCCGGGCCGCGAGGCGGCGACGATGAACAGAAAATTGCGATCGGCCAGGTCGGTAAGCGCCTGCGTCGCGGCATTGCGGGAGTTCTTCCACTGGAAATAAGGGCCATAGAAGACCGACGCATAGCCGGTGACCTTCGTCGTGGAGGGGGGCAGCCCGCGGAAGAGGGCGCGGTCGAGATAGCTGGCAACGTCGGGATAGGGAGAGTCGAGCGCCAGGGCGACCACCTCCGGGCGCTCCGCGGCGGCCAAGAGCCCCGCATAGGCGCCCATCCCGATCCCCCAGACGCCGATCCGATCGGCCTCGAGGTCCCGCCGCGTCCTGAGGAAGTCGATCGCTCCGAGCACGTCGTAGCGCTCGAGCGTGCCGAGGGTGCTCCCCTTGCCGCCGCTGGCGCCGTGCCCCCGAAAATCGGGAATCAGCAGGTTGTACCCGGCGCGCTGCAGCGGCACGGCCGCATCGAGAAAGGAGCCCTTCGATTCGCCCAGATCGTGGCACAGGATGATCGTCGGGGCGTCGCGGTCTCCATGGATGAGCCAGGCGCTCAGCGTCACGCCGTCGGTGCTCTGGAAGTTCACGTCGTCGGCCCGAAGCAGCAGGTCCGAGGGGTTGACCGAAGCGGAGACCCTCGGAGGATGCGTGAGATCGTGGATCTGGTAGTAGACCATCGAGCCGGCGCCGGCCACCAGAACCACCAGGGTCAGCAGGAAGACTCCGGGACCGCTCTTCA
This sequence comes from Candidatus Polarisedimenticolia bacterium, assembly GCA_035764505.1. NCBI lineage: Bacteria > Pseudomonadati > Acidobacteriota > Candidatus Polarisedimenticolia > Candidatus Polarisedimenticolia bacterium. Next base: position 188 of record DASTZC010000262.1, on the reverse strand, counting down.
GGAAACGCGCGACCATCGACTCCCTCCTTCGACCCGGACGCGAGATTTTCCTGCCGGGCCCGGAGAATATAGGTTCGCCGGGAGGATGGTGCAAGGCTCTGATTGTCAGTGGTTTGAAGCGGACCCGGGCGGATCCGGGGTCTCTCCGGCCGGGGGTTTTTGCGGCGTCTCGGACGAGGCAAAGTGGG
>DASTZC010000261.1 GCA_035764505.1 Candidatus Polarisedimenticolia bacterium | reverse complement strand
ATGCACCACATCGTCTCGGACGGATGGTCGATGGGGGTACTGGTGCGCGAGGTGGCGGCGCTGTACGACGCGTATGCGGCTGGCCGCCCCTCGCCGCTGCCGGGCCTCCCGATCCAGGTCGCTGATTTCGCCGCCTGGCAGCGCGCCGTGCTATCGGGCGAACGTCTTGCTGGCGAGCTGGCCTGGTGGCACGAGCGCCTCACGCCGCTGCCGCCCTCCCTGGATCTTCCGGCGGACCGGCCGCGCCCGCCGGTGCAGAGCTTCCGCGGCGGCGTGGAGCGGCTATCGATTCCGGCGGAGGTGGCGCACGCCATGCGCACACTGGCCCGGCGCGAAGGGGCGACCCTGTTCATGGGACTTCTGGGGGCCTTCGACGCGCTGCTGGTCCGCCTGACGGGCGAAGAGGACATCGCGATCGGCACCGGGATCGCCAATCGGACGCTGCCGGAGCTGGAGCCGCTGATCGGCTTTTTCGTCAACGCGCTGGTGCTGCGTGTGAGCTGCTCCGGCGATCCGCAGTTCCTGGATCTCCTGCGGCGCGCCCGCGATGCCAGCCTGGGGGCCTTCGCCCACCAGGATCTGCCGTTCGAGCGCCTCGTGGAGGAGCTCCAGCCGGCGCGCGATCTCAGTCGGAATCCTATCTTCCAGGTCGCCTTCGCCCTGCAGAACGCCCCGCTGGGGAGCTTCGAGCTGCCGGGCCTGTCGATCGACCCCGTCCCCTGCGACACCGGGGCGACCCGCTTCGATCTCGAGTTCCATCTCTGGGAGGAAGCGGAGGGCGGGCTCGACGGCTTCCTCTTCTACAGCGCCGATCTTTTCGACGCACAGACCATCCGGCGCCTCGCCGATCGCTACGCCGGACTGCTGGCCGCCGCCGTCGCCAGACCGGAGACCCGTTTGTCGGATCTGCCGGTGGCCGCTCAGGGCGAGCTGGACCAGGCCACCCGGGTCCTGGCGCGCGGCGTCGAGCTTCCCGTGCCGCCGCGCACCGCCGTGGAGCTGTTCGAGGAGCAGGCGGCGCGAGCGCCGCATGCGGCGGCCCTGGAGCAGGGGGAGCGGCGCCTCACCTACGGCGAGCTGGACGCCGCCGCCGGCAAGCTGGCGGCGCGCCTGCGCGCCGCGGGGGCCGGACGCGAATCGCGCGTCGCCATTCTGGCGGAGCGATCGATCGAGCAGATCATCGCGACCCTGGCGGTGGCCAAAACCGGCGCGGCCTATGTTCCTCTCGATCCGGCCAACCCCGAGGAGAGAATCGAGGCGATGGCTTCCCGCTGCGGGGCGCGCATCGTGCTCGCGCCGCGCCATCTCGCTGCGCGCGCCGCGGCCGGCGGGCTGCCTGTTCTGGAGATCGACGGAGATCATTCCGGGGAGAAGCCGGTCCCGCGACCCGCCTTCGCGCCCGAGGATCTCGCCTACGTGATCTTCACCTCGGGCTCCACCGGCGAGCCGAACGGCGTCGAGGTTAGCCAGGCAAACCTCGCGGCGCTCGTGGCATGGCACCGGTCGGCCTTCGCGCTGCGCGAGTCGGACCGCGCCACCCTGATCGCCGGGGTCGGATTCGACGCCAGCGTCTGGGAGCTGTGGCCGGCTTTGGCTTCGGGCGCCTGCCTTCTCATTCCCGATGAAAGAATCCGCCTCGATCCGGCGGCGCTGCGCGATTGGCTGGTCTCGGGCCGGGCGACGGTCGCCTTCCTGCCGACGCCGCTGGCCGAGCCGCTGCTGGCCCTCGACTGGCCGCGCGACGCCGCCTTGCGCACGCTGCTCGTCGGTGGCGACCGGCTGCACCGTCTCGACCCCGCGCGACTCCCCTTTCGCGTGGTGAACAACTACGGGCCGACCGAGGCGACCGTGGTGGCCACCTCCGGCGAGGCGGACGAGGGGGCTTCCCTCGGAATGCCGACGCTCGGAAGACCGATCGCCAATGCCCGGACCTACGTCCTGGACCAGCGCCTCCGACCCGTTCCGGCGGGTGTCCCGGGCGAGCTGCACGTCGCAGGGGCGGGAATCGCCCGCGGCTACGCCCACGCGCCCGATCGGACGGCGGAGCGCTTCATACCCGATCCCTATGGCGGCTCCGGCGATCGAATGTACCGCACCGGGGACCGGGTGCGCCAGCTCTCCGACGGCCGCCTCGAGTTCCTCGGCCGCTTCGACGCGCAGGTGAAGATCCGCGGCCAGCGGATCGAGCCAGCGGAGGTGGAGACGACGCTCGCGACCCATCCCGGCGTCGAGGCCGTGGCGGTGGTCCCGCGGCGGGAGAACGGCGAGACCCGTCTGGTCGCCTACGTGGCGCCGCGACGCGCCGGCGGCGAGCGGGGGCGCTGGCAGGCGGAGCACATCGAGCGCTGGCACGCCCTGTACGACGAGACCTACGCCCGCACTCCGGAGCGCTTGGACCCCACCTTCAACATCACCGGCTGGAACAGCAGCTACACCGGCGAGCCGATCGAGGCCGAGCAGATGCGCGAGTGGCGCGATCGGACGGTGGAGCGGATCCTGGCGCTGCAGCCGGATCGCGTCCTCGAGATCGGCTGCGGCACCGGATTGCTCCTGACCCGGATCGCCCCGCGCTGCCACCGATATGTCGGGACCGATTTCTCGCGCGTTGCCCTGGATCTGGTCCGGCGGGCGGCGGAGGCAAACAAAGAGCTGGGGCACGTCGAGCTGCAGCAGCGCGGCGCCGATGACTTCGAGAATCTGGCGCCGCGCTCGTTCGACACGATCATCCTGAATTCCGTGGTGCAGTACTTCCCGGACGCCTTTTACCTGGAGCGCGTCCTGGAGGGGGCCCTGCGTCTGCTCGACCAGGGGGGACGCATCTTCGTGGGCGACGTGCGCGAGGCGCGGCTGCAGCGCGCCTTCGCGGCGTCGGTGGCGCTGCACGGCGCGACGCCGCAATCGACGCCCGATTCGCTGCTATCCCGCACCGAGCAGATCGTCGCCGGAGAGGAGGAGCTTCTTGTCGATCCCGCCTTCTTCGCCCATCTCGCGGCGCGCGCCGGCCGCCCGGCCTGGGCCGAGGCACGCTGGAAGCAAGGCCGAGCCGACAACGAGCTGACCCGGTTCCGCTACGACGTGCTGCTGCATCTCGGCACGCCGCCCGCGTCCCCGGCCACGGAGATGAGCTGGCACGAGGAGGCCGCCCGGGATTTTGGCGATCTCTTCCGCAGCGGCGCGCCGCGGATTATCCTGCGGGACGTTCCGAACGCCAGGGTCGCGGCCTTCGTGGCCGCCGCTCGGGCGCTGGGCGAAAAGCGTGAGGTCGACGACGGTCCGCGCGAGCAGGCGCGGCATCCGGACGACCTGACCCATCTTGGCGAGTCGCACGGTTATGCAGGAGTGGCCGCACTCTCCTCCAGAAGCGAGGACTGCTTCGACCTGGTCTTCGAGCGCGGCGCCGGCGAGCCCACAGGGCTTCCCTTTCCCGCCGCCCACGGCAAGCCTCGTCGCCCGCTCACCAACACGCCGCTGCGCGCCACGCTCGCGGGGAGCCTGATCGCCGCTCTGCGCGCCCTCGCGGCGGCGCGGCTTCCCGAGGCGATGGTCCCTGCGGCCTTCGTCGTCCTCGATGCGCTGCCGCTCACACCCAACGGCAAGGTGGATCGCCGGGCTCTGCCCGCGCCCTCCCCCGCGCGCAGTACGGGAGGCGCGGCGCCGCGCACGCCGGCGGAGCGCGCGGTGGCGCGCGTCTGGGAGGAAGTGCTCGGCGTCGAGTCGGTGGGGACGGGCGATCACTTCTTCGATCTGGGAGGCCACTCGCTGCTCGCCACGCAGGTAATCTCGCGGCTGCGCTCGGCGCTCGGCGTCGAGGTGCCGCTGCGCGCCATCTTCGAGGCTCCCACGCTCGCAGCGCTGGCGGCCTTCGTCGAAGCGAGCGCCGCTCCCACGCGGCGTGGCGGGGCCATCCCGCGTCTGGACCGCCGGAACCCCATCCCCCTGTCGTTCGCCCAGCAGCGTCTCTGGTTCATCGATCGGCTGTCACCGGGCATCGCCGCCTACAACATCCCCAACGCCTTGCGCCTGGAAGGCGATCTCGACAAGGCGGCGCTGGGGTGGACCCTGGGCGAGATCCTGCGCCGGCACGAGGCGCTGCGCACCCGATTCGTCGAAGGAGCGCAGGGAGCGGAGCAGATCGTCGACCCGCCCGTCCCCTTCGCGCTTCCGTCCGAGGACCTCTCTTCCGCGGCCGATCCGGAGGCCGAAGCACGCCGGATCGTCGCCGCCGAGGCGCTGGCTTCTTTCGATCTGGCGCGCGGGCCGTTGATCAGGGTGCGCTTGCTGCGGCTGGCCCCGCGCTCGCACGTCCTGTCGCTGGTGGTGCACCACATCGCAGCCGACGGCTGGTCGGCCGGCGTCCTGGTCCGCGAGCTCGGAGCGATCTACGCCGCCGCCGTATCGGGCGCCGCCGGACCGCTCCCCGAGCCGCAGGTGCAGTATGCCGACTGGGCCGCCTGGCAGCGCGGCTGGCTCGAAGGAGAGGAGCTGCAGCGGCAGCTCGCCTACTGGAAGGAGACCCTGGCGCAGGTCGAGCCGCTGCTCCTGCCCGGCGATTTCGTGCGTCCCGCGCACCCGACCTACGCCGGCGCGGCGCTTTCGGTCCGCCTGGATCGGAATCTCGTCGAGCGGATCACCGGCGTGGCGGCTGCCGAGGGGGCGACGCTGCACATGGCGCTGCTGGCGGCTTTCGCCGCGGTGCTGGCGCGCTGGTCGGGGCAGACCGATTTCGCCATCGGCACGCCCGTCGCCGGACGGACGCGCGAGGACACCGAGGATCTCGTCGGCTTCTTCGTCAATACCCTCGCCCTGCGGATGAAGCTGGGCGGCGCCGATTGTACCTACCGTGAGCTGCTGCGGCGCCTGCGCGAAACGGCGCTGGGTGCCTACGCCCACCAGGAGGTGCCGTTCGAGCGGATCGTCGAGGAGATCCGCCCGGAGCGCGACACCAGCCGCAACCCGATCTTCCAGGCTCTGTTCGCGCTGCACAACGTGCCGTTCGGCCGGCTGGCGCTCCCGGGCCTGGCAATCCGCTCCTTCGAGGTCGAGCCGGCAACGGCGCAGTTCGATCTGGAGATGTCGCTGTTCCAGATCGACGGAGCCGTCACGGGACGGCTCCATTGGAGCACCGATCTCTTCCGCCGCGACACCATGGAGCGCCTCGCGGCGCATTTCGTCCGCTTCGTCGAGCTCGCGGCCGCCGATCCCGGCCTCGCCGTCCGGCAGGCACCGATCCTGCCGGAGACCGAGCGGCGGCTGCTGGAGAACTTCAACACCACGCAGCGGAGGTTCGTGGTCGAGCCGACGCTCGCGCGCCTCTTCGAGGCGACGGTGGACCGCCGGCCGGAAGCGCCCGCCTTGCGCGTCGCCGGCGTCGAGGTCTCCTACGCCGCGCTCGAAGCGCGCGCCAACCGCATCGCCGGACTGCTCATCCAGAATGACGTGCGCCGGGGCGACCGGGTCGCCCTCTGCCTGGAGCGCGGCGTCGATCGGATTGCAGCGGTCCTCGCGACGCTGAAAGCGGGCGCCGCCTACGTGCCGCTCGATCCGGCCTATCCGGCGGCGCGTCTCGCCCTGATGCTGGAGGATGCCGGCGCCGCGGCGCTGGTCACCACCGAGGCGCTCGCCGGGACCCTGCCCCCCGCCGCCGCCCGGACCCTGTGTCTCGACCGGGAGGAGGAAACGCTCGCCTCCCTCGACGCTTCCCGTATCAGCGTCGAGACTTCCGCCACCGATCTCACCTACGTGATCTACACCTCGGGCTCGACCGGGCGCCCCAAGGGGGTCGCCATGAATCAGGGGGCGCTCCTCAACCTCATCGCGTGGCAGCAGGAGCGCTCCGGCGCGCCCGCCGGACGCCGCACGCTGCAGTATGCGTCCCTGTCCTTCGACGCCTCCTTCGAGGAGATCTTCTCCACCTTCGCCGAGGGCGGCATTTTAGTGCTCATCTCCGAAGACGACCGGAGAGATCCGGCGGCGCTGCTCTCGGTCCTATCCGCCGAGAAGGTGGAGCGTCTGTTCGTTCCCTTCGTGGCGCTGCAGAGCCTGGCCGAGGCGGCGGAAGAGCGCGGCGCCGTCCTGGCGCTGCGCGAAGTCATCGCCGCGGGGGAGCAGCTGCGCGTCACCGCGCCAATCCGCCGCCTCTTCGGCAGCGTGAGCGGCAGCGTGCTCGACAACCAGTACGGGCCCAGCGAGACGCACGTGGCGACCGCCGAGCGCCTCGCCGGAGATCCTCGGCTCTGGCCGGAGCTGCCGACCATCGGAAATCCGATTGCCAACGCGCGCGCCTACGTCCTGGATGAAAAGCTGGCCCTTTCACCCCTCGGGGTCGTCGGCGAGATCTACCTGGGCGGGGAGGCGGTCGGCCGCGGCTACCTGGATCGCGCCGACCTGACGGCGGAGCGCTACCTTCCCGATCCGTTCGGCACCGGGGAGCGGCTCTACCGGACCGGCGATCGCGGTCGCGTGCTCGCCGACGGGCGGATCGAGTTCCTGGGCCGAGTCGACCGGCAGATCAAAGTCCGCGGCTACCGCGTGGAGCCGGGAGAGATCGAATCGTCCCTGGAGCGCTGCGCGGGCGTGCGCGCCGCCGTCGTGGAAGCGCGCGCCGAGCCGGGAGGCGCGACGCGCCTGGTGGCCTATGTCGTCCCGGAGGGCCCTCTGCGCGGCCGGGTGCGCACGCTGCGCGACGAGCTGGCGCGCCAGCTCCCTGAATACCTGGTCCCCTCGGCCTTCGTCGAGCTCGAGGCGCTGCCTCTCACTCCCAGCGGCAAAGTGGATCGGCGCGCGCTCCCGGAACCGGAGCTCGAGGCGGCCCCCGCCCGCGGCGAGCTTTCCCCCTGGGAAGCGATGGTCGCCGGGGTCTTCGAGGAGACGCTGGGGACGCACCGTCTCGGCCGCGACGCCCATTTCTTCGCGCTGGGGGGCCACAGTCTGCTGGCGACGAAGGCGGTCGCACGCCTGCGCCGCCTATCCGGCGTCGACCTGCCGCTGCGCGCCATGTTCGATGCGCCCACCGTGCGCGAGCTGGCGGCGCGGCTCGCCGACGTCCTGCTGGGGGAAAGGCGGGAGATCGCACCGATCCCGCGTGCCGAGCGCGGCAACCGAATTGCCGTCTCGTTCCAGCAGGAGCGCATGTGGTTCCTCGACCGGTTCGAGCCGGGCGGCTCGACCTATACGATGACCGCCGGGCTCCGGCTGAGGGGAGATCTCGAGGTCGCGGCGCTGCAGCGCGCGATCGGCGAGCTGGCTCGACGGCACGAAGCGCTGCGCACGCGCTTCGAGGAAGAGGACGGAATTCCCTCACAGGTGATCGATCCCCCCTCCCTGCTGTCGCTCGACCCCATCGACCTGAGCGGTGCCGCCGACCTGGAAAGCGAGCTGCGCGAGCGCCTCGAAGCCGAAGCGCGGGTCCCCTTCGATCTGGCGCGCGGACCTCTCTGGCGTCCGATCCTGTTTCGCCTGGGTCCGCGCGATCACGTCCTGGTGGTCGCGATGCATCACATCGTCACCGACGGCTGGTCGATGAGCGTCGTGACCCGCGAGCTGGCGGAGCTGTACGAAGCCTATGCGGAGGCGCGCCCAAGCCCGCTCGCCGAGCTGCCAATCCAGTACCCCGACTATGCGCTCTGGCAACGCCGCTGGCTCGAAGGTGGGGAGCTGGAGCGGCAGCTCGACTACTGGCGCCGCCGTCTGGAGGGCGTCGAGCCTATCGACCTGCCGGCCGATCGGCCGCGGCCCGCCCTGCAGAGCACTTCGGGCGCCCGCATTTCCGGCCGCATCGACGCGGATCTGGCGGGACGGCTTCGCGCCCTGGCGAGATCGGAGGGGGCCACGCTCAACATGGTGCTGCTGGCCGGCTTTGCGCTGGTCCTGGCGCGCTGGTCGGGCCAGCGCGATTTTGCCGTCGGTCTCCCCGTGGCGAACCGCACCCAGGAAGAGACCGAAGGACTCATCGGCTTCTTCGTCAACACCCTGGCGCTGCGGCTGCGCCTGGGCGAGGAGATCCGCAGCTTCCGGGACCTGCTGGCGCAGATTCGCGAGTCGTCCCTGGGGGCCTACGCGCATCAGGACGTCCCGTTCGAGTCGCTCCTGGCCGCCCTCAATCCGCGGCGCGATCTCTCCCGCACGCCGGTTTTCCAGGTCTGGTTCAACTTCGTCAATGTCCCGGAGGAGGAGCCCCGCTTCGGAAACCTGCTGGCGGAGCCGCTCGGCACCGGGGTGGTGGATGCCAAGTTCGACCTCAGCCTCTACGTGACCGAGGCGGGAGACTCGATCGATCTCGACGCCGTCTACAGCCCCGGTTTGTTCGACTCGTGGCGCATCCGCGAATTCATCGATCAGCTCGCGCTGGCCCTGGCGCAGGCCGCGCAGGCGCCGGAGCGGCCCCTGGAGGAGATTTCGCTGGTCACCCGGCGGGCCCGGCTGGAGCTGCCCGACCCACGAGCTCCGATTTCGGACCGCTGGCACGGCGCGGTACACGACCAGATTTCCCGGCGGGCCGCTGAGCATCCGGCCGCCCTGGCCGTCTCCGATGCGCGCGGCGCCTGGAGCTACGGCGAGCTCGAGGCGCGCTCCAACCAGCTGGCGAACCGGCTGATCGCCGGCGGCGTCCGCCCGGGCGAGGTGGTGGCGATCCTCGCGCACCGGAGCGCGCCGACCCTCTGGGCGATTCTGGGTGTGATGAAGGCGGGCGGGGCGTTCACCATGCTCGACCCGGCGCACCCGCCCGCGCGCCTGCTGGCCTGTCTGCAGGCGGCGCGCCCGCGCGCGCTGATCGGTGTCGAGGCGGCCGGTCTCCTGCCGGCGGAGCTCGGCCGTTTCTTCGACGGCACCCCCTGCATCACGCTGCCGTCTCTCGATCGGCTCGCGGAGCACGATCCTCTCGCCGGGGTGAGCGCAATCCCGGCCGGCGTGGAAGTCGGGCCGGACGACGTGGCCTGCATCACCTTCACCTCGGGATCGACCGGGACGCCGCAGGGAGTGCGCGGCCGGCACGGCTCGCTGTCGCATTTCCAGCCAATCCTGGAGCGGCGCTTCGGCATCCATGCCGGCGACCGCTTCTCGATGCTGTCGGGGCTGGCCCACGATCCGCTCCAGCGCGATCTCTTCACGCCGCTGATGGCGGGAGCCGCCGTCTGCATTCCCGACCCTGACGATCTCGACAGCGCGCGCCTGGCTGCCTGGGGGCTGGCCAACCGTGTGTCGGTGATGAACCTCACGCCAGCAATGGCGCAGATCCTCGCGGGAGAGACGAACGGCGGCGTCCGCCTGCCGTATCTGCGCCTGGCTTTCCTCCTGGGCGAGCAGCTCATGAGGCGCGATGTGGAGCGGCTGCGGAAGCTGGCTCCCGCTGCGGCCATCGTCAATCTGTACGGCACGACCGAGACGCAGCGCGCCAGCGCCTGCTTCGTCATGCCGGCAGGAGAAACCCTGCGCGCCGAGGACGGCCCGCCCGTCGAGCGCGAGGCGATCCCCGCCGGCGCCGGCATGGAGGACGTCCAGATCCTCATCCGCAACGATGGCGGCCGGGCCGCCGGGCTGTGCGAGATCGGAGAGATCTGGGTCCGCAGCCCGCACTTGGCGCTCGGCTATCTCGACGAGACCCTCACTGCCGATCGCTTCAAAGGAGCCGGAGCCGATCGCTGCTACCGGACCGGCGATCTGGGCCGCTACCTTGCCGGCGGCATCGTCGCCGTCGCCGGCCGCCGCGACGCCCAGGTGAATGTGCGCGGCTTCCGGGTCGAGACGGGAGAGATCGAGGCGGCGCTGGCGGCGCAGCCGGGAGTGCGCGAGGTGGCCGTGGTGATGGATGGCGAGGGACGCCTCGTAGGCTACCTGACCCCGGCGACCGGAGCGCAGCTAGATACCTCGACGCTGCTCCAGGAGACGCGGCGCCGGCTTCCCGATTACATGGTTCCTGCGGCGCTGGTCGTCCTCGCGGCTCTCCCTCTCACGCCGAACGGCAAGGTGGACCGCAAGGCCCTCCCCGAGCCGGCCTGGGGAGCCGCCGGCGGCCGCATCGCTCCCCGTACCGAGGAAGAGGAGATCGCCTGCGCCCTGTTCGCCGAGGCGCTCGGGATCGAGCAGGTCGGCGCCGCCGACAGCTTCTTCGATCTGGGCGGGCACTCGCTTCTGGCCACCCGTCTGCTGTCGCGGGCACGCGCGGCTCTCGGCGCCGAGATCAGTCTCCGCGCCCTGTTCGAATCGCCGACCCCGGCCGGTCTGGCGCGCTCCGCCACCACGGCGCGCCGGCAAGGGGCCAGCCTGCCGCCCGTGAGGCGCGCCGAGGACGGCAAACGCCCCCGCCTCTCCTACGCGCAAAGCCGGCTCTGGTTCCTGGACCGTCTCCAGCCAGACAGCGCCGCCTACAACGTCGCCTCCGCCTATCGCCTCTCGGGAGATCTCGATGGTGAAGCTCTCGGCCGCGCCCTGGCCGAGATCGAGCGCCGGCACGAAGCGCTGCGAACGCGCTTCACATCGCTTTCGGACCGGGTCGAACAGGCGTTCGACCCGCCGCGCCAGCGAGTGCTGGAGACGGCGGACCTTACCTCGTCGGCCGATCCGCAGCAGGAAGTGCTCCGTAAAATCGCCGCGGAAGCCAGCCGGCCGTTCGATCTGGAGCGCGGACCGCTCTGGCGGGTGCTCCTCTTACGGACCGGCGCCGCGGAACACTATCTCTCCCTGGTGCTGCACCACACGATCACCGATGGATGGTCGATGGAGATCATCCGGGGTGAGCTGGCCGCTATTTACGGCGCGCTGAGGGAGGGCAAGGAAAGCCCGCTGGCGGAGCTGCCGATCCAGTACGCCGACTGGGCGGCCTGGCAGCGGGAGTGGCTGGAGGCTGGCGAGATGGACCGCCAGCTCGCCTACTGGCGGCGCGAGATGGAAGGGGTCGAGCCGCTGGAGATCCCCACCGATCGGCCGCGCGGCGCGCGCCGGGGGATGCGCGGGGCAAGCGTCGGCTTCGAGATCGAACCGGAGACGGCAGCCTCCATGGCGCGCTTCGCACGGGCGGAAGGGGCCACCTTGTTCCATGTACTTCTGGCCTGCTTCCAGGCGCTCCTGGCGCGCTATGCCGCGAGCCCCGACGTGGTGGTGGGAATTCCAATCGCCAACCGCGGCGTGGCCGAGGCGGAGCCGGTCGTCGGGTTTTTCGCCAACACCCTGGCGGTGCGCACCCGGATCGATCCGGCGTGGACACTGCGCGAGCTGGTGCGGCGCGTCGGCGGGAAGGTCCTCGACGCCTACGCCCACCAGGACGTCCCCTTCGAGTCGATTGTCGAAGCGCTGGACCTGCGCCGCGATCTAAGCCGCAATCCCCTGTTCGACGCCATGTTCGTATTGCAGCATGTCCCCGCCTCCCCGCCGCTTGTCGGGGACCTGAGCGTCGAAGCGGTCCCCGCCGACACCGGAGCCACACCCTTCGATCTCACGCTGTCGATGGGACGCTCGGGCGAGCGGCTCTTCGGGTCGCTGGTCTACGACGCCGACCTGTTCGAGCCCGCGACGATGGAGCGTCTGCTGGCGCACTTCGCCGGATTGGCGCGGGCCCTGGCGCGCGACCCCGGCACGCGGCTGGAGGATCTCGACCTGCGGACGCCGGAGGAGCTGGCGATCACCGAAACCGCCAACGCGACAGCGATCCCCCGACCGCCGCGCCTGGTGCACGAGCTGTTCGAAGAGCAGGTCCACCGGGCGGCAAGCGCCGTCTCGGTCGTGGACGAGGAGCGGGAGCTCTCCTATGCCGAGCTGGATGCCCTCGCCAACCGGATCGCCCGCCGATTGCGCCGCCTGGGCGTCCGGCCCGAAGCCGGCGTCGGGCTCTTCTCGGCGCGCACCGCCCGCTCCATTGCCGGGATGCTCGGAATCTTCAAATCGGGGGGAATGCTGGTGCCCCTCGACGCCTCGCTCCCGGCTTCCCGGCTGGCGGCCATGCTCTCGATCGCCGGGGTGCGGGCGGTGATCTCGGAGCGCGGATTGCACGCCGCTCTGGCCGAAGCCGGGCTGCCGATCCTGCTGCTCGATGCGGACGATCTCTCGTCCGAGAGCGCCGAGCCTCCGGAGCCGTTGGCGCGCCCGGCGAACACCGCCTACATCATCTTTACTTCCGGCTCGACCGGGGAGCCGAAGGGCGTCCTCGTCGAGCACCGCGCCATCGCGGACCGCATCGCCGGCCGTGTCCGCCACAACGCTCTCGGCCCCGGCGAGCGCGTGCTCCACTTCTTCTCGGCGATCTTCGACGGCTCGATCGAGGAGATCCTGGCGACCCTTTCCGGCGGCGCGACGCTGATCATGCACCCCGATCCGCGGGGCGAGACGCCCGAGGGCTTTCTCCAGCGCGCGGCCGCCGCGCGGCTCACGGTGGCGCACCTGCCGGTCGGCTTCCTGCACGAGCTGGCCGACGACCTGTCGAAGAGCGGCGCGACGATTCCCGCTTCGCTTCGTATCCTGTTCACGGGGGGCGAGAGCCCGAGCGGCTCGCGCATCGCCGCCCTCCTGCGCGCGGCTCGCGGCCGCCTCACGGTGCTGAACGCTTACGGTCCCACGGAAGCGGTCATCGAGGCGACGGAATACCGGGTTTCCTCGGAAGACGAATGCCCCGACCCGGTGCCGATCGGCCGTGCCCTGGACAACACCACCGTGCACCTCCTCGATTCGCGCCTGCGGCCCGTGCCCATCGGGGCCGCCGGGGAGATCTATATCGGGGGGGAGGTTCTATCTCGCGGCTACGCTCACCGGAGCGCCGAGACGGCCGCGGCCTTTCTTCCCGACCCCTTCTCCCATCGGTCCGGCGCGCGGCTCTACCGCACGGGAGACCTGGCCCGGCAGCTCGCCAGCGGCGATCTCGTCTTTCTCGGCCGGCGCGACGGACAGGTGAAGCTGCGCGGCTTCCGAATCGAGCTCGGGGAGATCGAGGCCCGGCTCGCCGGTCTCGAGGCGGTGCGCGAGGCGGCGGTCCGGGTGATCGGTCAGGGTGCCGCGGCCACCCTCGCGGCGTATGTGGTACCTGCCGGGGGAATCCAGGTAGAAGCCGAAAAGCTCCGCAGCGCTCTGGCCGCGAGCCTTCCCGAATACATGGTTCCCTCCAGCTTCGTAATGCTCCCGGCGATGCCGCGCACCGCCACCGGCAAGGTGGACCGGCGCGCCCTTCCCCTTCCTGAGAGAGCGATCCGGGCGCGCACGGCGCCACGCGACGATCTCGAGCGCACCCTGGCGCGCCTGTGGGGCGACACGCTCGGCGGAGGCGGGGACGACGTGGAGGAGAGCTTCTTCCAGGCCGGCGGGAACTCCCTGCTGGCGGTGCGCCTGGTCGGGACGATCCGCCGCGAGATCGGCGCGGAGCTGCCGGTGGCCGCGGTCTTCCGGGAGCCCACGATTGCCGGGCTGGCGCGCCTGCTGCGCGGCACCGCGGCCGAGGCCTCGCCGCTGGTCACTCTCAACAGAGGCGCCGGGCTGCCGCCTCTGGTCTGCGTGCACGAGGTAGGGGGCGGCATCGCTCCGTTCGCGGCGCTGGCCGGCCATCTCGATCCCCGCCGCCCGCTGCTCGGCCTGCATGCCTTCGCCGACGGCCCGCCGGAGAGCATCGAGGCGGCGGCCACCGGATACGCCGGGGCCATCGCGCGCGCCGTGCCCGACGGGCCGATCGATCTGCTCGGCTGGTCGTACGGCGGGCTGGTCGCCTATGAGACGGCGCTGCGGCTGCGCGAGGCGGGCCGCGACGTCGGGACGCTGGTGCTCCTCGATGCCGCCGCCCCGGGAGACAAGGTCGTGGAAGAGCATCCTCTGGCACGCGCCGCGGCGATGCTGTGGGGGGTCGAGATCCACTCCGAAAGCGCGCACGAGGCCTTGTCGGCGGCGCGCGCCGCCGGGGCGGCGCTGCCGCCCGAGCTGGATGGCGAGCAGGCCGCCACCTGGCTCTCGGGGGTTGCCGGCCGGATGAAGGCGGCCGATGCCTATCGTCCGCGCCCCTATGCAGGAAAAGTGGTCCTGGTGCGCGGCACCGAGTCGGCGGTCGCCCGCGGCGGCGACGACATGCTCGGCTGGCAGCGCTTCGTCAAGGGAGACCTGGCGCTCGAGTGGGCGCCGGGATCGCATCATTCGATCGTGCGCGGCGAGGGGGCCCGCACCATCGCCGCCATCGTGGAGCGCCACGCCGCCCCCTCCGGCGCGGCCGACGCGTAAAACGCAAGACGGGAGGCATCATGCTTCGTGGGATCGATCACGTCGAGTTCTATGTCGGCAACGCTTTCGCCTCGGCCTACTTTTTCACGCGCGCGCTGGGCTTCCGCCCCCTGGCAGAGGGGGGGTTGGAGACGGGTCTGCGCGACCGCACCTCCTTTGCCGTCGAGCAGGGAGACATCCGGCTGGTGTTCACCAACTCGCTGGCGCCCAACGGCCCCATCTCCGATCACACACGCCTGCACGGCGACGGCATCCGCGACGTGGCGCTGGCGGTGGACGACGCGGCGCGCGCTTTCCGCCACTGCGTCGAGCGCGGCGCGACGCCGGTGGCCGAGCCGCACGTGGCCACCGACGAGTCGGGCCGCGTCATCCGGGCGGCGATCAAGTCGTTCGGCGACACGATCCATTCCCTGGTGCAGCGCGACAGCTACACCGGCCCCTTCCTGCCGGGCTTCCGCCCGTGGAAATCGCGCTGGGCGGGCAAGACGGCCAGCCTCGCGGCCATCGACCACGTGGCGGTGTGCGTGGAGGCGGGGACGCTCGCGCAGTGGATCGATTACTACGCCGGCGTGTTCGGCTTCCACGAAGCGCACCACGAGGACATCGTGACCGAGCGCAGCGCCATGAATTCCAAGGTGATGGAGAGCGAGAACGGCACGATCAAGTTTCCGATCATGGAGCCGGCGCCCGGCCGCTCCAAGTCCCAGATCGACGAGTACCTCGACTACCACCACGGCGCCGGCGCCCAGCACCTGGCGATGCTGTCCTCCGACATCGCCGCCACGGTGCGGGTCCTGCGCGAAGGGGGCGTCGATTTCCTGCAGACCCCCGGCACTTACTACGACGCGCTGCCGGCGCGCGTCGGCGACATCGAGGAGGACCTCAAGGAGCTACGGGAGCTGAACGTCCTGGTCGACCGCGACCGCTGGGGCTACCTCCTGCAGGTCTTCAGCAAGCCGGTGACCGGCAGGCCGACCGGCTTCCTCGAGGTGGTGCAGCGCAAGGGAGCCCGCGGCTTCGGCGCCGGCAACGTCCGGGCGCTGTTCGAGGCGGTCGAGCGCGAGCAGGCGGCGCGCGGCAACCTGTGAGAGAGGGCGCATGAGATCGTTTAAAGAAGGAGCTTCATGACGGCGCGCGCGCCAGGCCCCCCTCTCGCGAGATGGACGCTGGCGCTGCGGCGCTCGGCGCTGCAGGACCTGCTGGTGGCGACGGCGCGACCGGAGGTCCTGTCCCTGGCGCTCGGCCTGCCGGCCGCGGATCTCTTCCCGACGGCGGCGGTGGACGAGGCCATCGGCCGCGTCCTGCGCGCCGATCCGCGCGCCCTGCAGTACGGCCCCTCCTCATCGGAGCTGCGCGCTTTCGTCGCCCGGCTCATGGCCCGCCGGGGTGTCGCCTGCGAGCCGGAGCAGGTCTTTCTCACGGCCGGGGCGCAGCAGGGAATGTCGCTCCTGGCACGGCTGCTCCTCGATCCCGGCGCGACGATCGTCCTGGAGGAGAGCTGCTACACCGGCTTCCAGCAGGCGGTATCACCGCACGAGCCGCACATCGTCACGGTCCCGACCTCGCCCGCGACCGGAATCGACGTCGACGCGCTGGAGCGCGCGCTTGCCGGCGGATTGCGCCCGACGCTTCTGTACGCGATGTCGGACGGCCACAATCCCACCGGTGCTTCGCTGCCACGCGAGGCGCGGCGCCGGCTCGTGGATCTGGCGCGCGATCATCGCATGCCGATTCTTGAAGACGACGCCTATGGCATGCTGACCTACGACCGGGAGGAGCTTCCGGCGCTGCGGGCTTTCGATTCGGAATGGGTGCTCTACCTGGGATCGTTCTCCAAGACGCTGGCGCCAGGCTTGCGCACCGGCTGGGTGGTGGTGCCGGAGCGCTTCATCGGACCGCTCGCTTCGCTCAAGGAATCGAGCGACATCGACACGGCCACTTTAGGGCAGCGCGCCGTCGCCGCCTTCGTCGCCTCGGGCGGATTCGAGGAGCACCTGGAGCGCCTGCGGACCGAATACGCGCGCCGCCGCGACGCGCTGCTGGCTGCTCTGAACCGCTCATTTCCCAAGGATGCGCGCTGGTCGGTTCCGCGGGCCGGCTTCTTCACCTGGGTCGATCTCCCCCGCGGCATCGATGCCTGGGTCCTCTTCGAGGCGGCGCTGCAGCGCGAGAAGGTGGCTTTCCTTCCGGGCGGCGCCTTCGCTGCTGGCGACGCGGCCCCCGCGACCTCGTCCCTGCGGCTCAGCTTCAGCTACAGCCCGCCCGAAGTCCTGCAGGAGGGGGTGGCACGGATCGCCCGGGCCCTCGAATCGCTCCATCCGGCCGCCTCGGGGGTGCCGCATGACTGACGGCAAGCGCGAATCACCGGGGCGCCTGGCGCTCGGATACGGAAGCGGGCGGGTCGATTTCACCTACGATCCCGGGCGTTTCGAAGTCGTCGACCCGATCGGATCCGATCCCCCCGAGCTGGGCGACGACGAGCTGCTAGCGAAGCTCGAATCTCCCATCGGCTCGCCGCCGCTCGGCGAGATCGTCTCCCCCTCGCACAGCGTCTGCATCGTGGTCCCGGACGCAACGCGGGCCTCCGGATCCGATCGTGTCGCCGCGCTCCTTTTGCGGCGGCTGGCGAATTTTGGCGTACCCGACGGACAGATCGAGTTCCTGGTGGGAGCCGGGACGCATCGCCCCCCCACGCCGGAGGAGATCACCCGCATCGTCGGATACGAGCCGGCCCGCCGCGTCGCCGTCCGCATCCACGATGCCTATGACGCCGTCGAGAACGCACCGGTAGGCGTCACCTCGCGCGGCACTCCCGTGGAAGTCGACCGCCGCCTCCTGAAGGCCGACCGGGTGTTCGTGGTGGGCGCCATCGGCTTCCACTACGTCGCCGGCTTCAGCGGCGGTCGCAAGGGAGTGTTGCCAGGCTGCGGCTCCGACCGCTCCATCCAGGCCAACCACCTGCTCGCTTTCGATCGGACCAGCCTGTCGAAAGCCGAAGGGATCGAATCGGGACGGCTGGAGGGGAATCCGGTCAGCGAGGATATGGAGGAAGCTTGCGGCCTGGTCGGTCCCAGCTTCCTGGTCAACACGGTGCTCGGCGGAGCCAACCGGATCGTGGGGCTGTATGCCGGCAACTGGCGGGCCGCGCACCGGCGCGGCTGCGCCGAATATCTGCAGGAGCATTCCGTGCAGGTCGCCCGGCGTCGCAACCTCGTGGTCGTGAGCTGCGGCGGCTCGCCGCGCGACCTCAACATGATCCAGTCGCACAAGGCGCTCGAGCATGCACGCCTCGTCCTGAAGGACGGCGGCGACCTGGTGCTGCTGGCGGAGTGCGCCGACGGACTCGGCCGTCCCGACTTCCTCGATTGGTTCGTGCCGGGCGGCGCGCGCGCGACAGCGCAGAAGCTGGTGAGCCGCTACCAGGTCCATGGGCAGACCGCGTGGGGCATCCGCTGGAAGTCGGAGCGCTACAAGGTGCGCCTCGTCTCGGCCCTCGACCCGGCGACGGTGCGACGGATGGGGATGATCCCGCACGCATCACTTGCGGAAGCGCTGGCCGCGTCGAATCCGGGACCCGGCTATCTCATCCCCCACGGGTTGGGGACCCTTCCGGTCCTGATCGAGCCGCTGGCGCGGCGGGCGGCGGGATGAGCGATGTCTTCTTTCCGCGGCCCCGGAGTGCGCGCCTTCCTTCTGATATGGACCGGCCAGCTCGTCTCGATGCTCGGATCGGGGCTGACCGCCTTCTCTCTCGGAGTCTGGATTTTCCAGCGCACCGCCTCGACCACGCAGTACTCCCTGGTGACCTTCTGCGCCGCCTTGCCGCCGCTGCTGATCCTGCCGCTGGCCGGTCCCCTGATCGATCGCTGGAATCGCAAGCGCCTCCTGGCTGGCTGCGACCTGATCGGCGCCGCGACTTCTGCAGGGGTGGCGATACTGGTCCGGCTCGATGCGCTGTCGCTCGCGGGAGCTTGCGCCATCGTCGTCATCACTTCCGCCGCCACCGTGGTTCAGTGGCCCGCTTATTCGGCCACCGTCACCTTGCTTGTGCCGCGCGATCAGCTCGGGCGGGCCAGCGGCTTGACCCAGCTTGCGATGTCGGTGCCGCAGGTGCTCGCGCCGCTGCTGGCCGGCGCCTTGATCACCTGGATTGGCCTGTTCGGCGTGGCCCTTCTGGATGTCGCCACCTTTCTCTTCTCGGCCGCCACGATCCTCGCCGCGGCGATTCCATCCGCGGCGCCGCCGGGCGCCGAGCGCACCTCGTACCGGCACGACCTGCCGTTCGGCTGGAGGTACATCTTCGCTCACGCGGGGCTGCTGGCGCTGCTGCTCATGTTCGCCGTGGTGAATTTCTTCACCGAGCTGGCCACGGTGGTCTTCACCCCCCTGGTGCTGAGCTTCTCCACCCCCGCGGCGCTAGGGACCATCCTGGCGATCGGCGGGATGGGGATGATCGGTGGCAGCGCGCTGATGAGCTTGTGGGGAGGGCCGCGCCGTTCCGCGCTCGGAGTGATCCTCTTTTCCTGCCTGGGGGGATTGGCAGTCATCGCCGCCGGGGTGACGGCTTCCGTGCCGCTGCTGGCCGCGGCGGCCTTCCTTTTCCTTTTCTTCATGCCGGTCACGGCGGGATCGAGCCAGGTGATCTGGCAGCGCGTCGTCCCTGCCGATCTGCAGGGAAGGGTCTTCGCGGTGCGGACCACCATCGCCATGTCGGCGATGCCGCTGGCGTCGCTGGCCGCCGGGCCGCTGGCCGATCGTCTGGCCGAGCCGGCCATGGCGCCGGGCGGCCGTCTCGCCGGATGGCTCGGACCGCTGATCGGCACCGGACCGGGACGCGGCATTGCCCTGATCCTGATCGTGGCGGGGAGCCTCAGCATCGTGGCGGCGCTGGCGGCGCTGTTCTATCCGCCCCTGCGCCGCCTCGACGATAATGATTCAACCGTCTCGCCGGCCCCGCAGCCGGCCTACGTCAAGAGTTGAGCTGAATTCTCACGAGGGAAGGAGCAGCCGATGTTCGAAGACGATGCGGAAGATACGACGATCTACAAGGTGGTGGTGAATCACGAGGAGCAGTATTCGATCTGGCCGGCGGACCGGGAGAACCCCGCCGGATGGCGCGACGCGGGCAAGAGCGGCCTGAAGGCCGAATGCCTCGCCTATGTGAAGGAGGTCTGGACCGACATGCGCCCGCTCAGCCTGCGCAAGCAGATGGAGGAAGCCGCCGCCAAGAAGAGCTGATGCCCGGAGAGCCGCTTCCCGTGACTAGCTGGCGCGGCGATGCTGTTTTTGCCTGTGGCCGTTTCTGGCGCCTCTCCCGCCCTCGGCGACTTCCTTTTCCTCGGATTCACTGTGGCCCGCTTCCATGGCCTGCGGGTTGATGGCCGAGGCCAGCTCGCTGAGCTTCTCGGCGGTGAGCTCTTCTTCATCCAGGCTCTGCGACAGAAGACGGGCCTCCTCGCTCCAGCCCAGAATCTCGGCCCAGGCCTTCAGGCAGCCGTAGGCGCCAATCTCGTAATGCTCCACTTCCTGGGCGGCCGCAATCAGGGCGGCATCCAGCACCGACTCCTCGGCCTCATTCCTCTCCTTGCTCAGCAGCTCCTCTCCCTCTTCGAGGATCCCCTTCATCCCATGGCAGATCTTCCGGCCCGAGGAGATTGCACAGCTCGCGAAGATCCTGTCCAGTCTCTCGATCTGCTTTTCGGTCACCAGGAGGTGCTCCTCGAAAGCCGCCGCCAGCTCGGGTGACGCGGCCGCCTTGACCATTTTGGGCAGGGCCCGGGCGATGCGCTTCTCCGCATCGTGGATGTCCTTGAGCTTGTCTACGAAGAGTTGTTCCAGGCTCTGCATCGGCATTGTCGTCTCCTAGTTCGGGACAAGCGATCCCCGGCGGCGGCTTCGTGCCTCCGGACGGGGTTATGAGTGCGGATTCGATTTTCTGGGACTCCCCCTCGCGGAGCCGTCATCGACCCTGTACCGATTCATACCCGGCTTCAGCCCAGGATGGTGACGGCTCTCCGCGAGGATCTCAGCCCGTTGAAGTGGCGGCCCTTGAGGCGCGGCCGTTTTCAGCCGCTGCCTCCAAGGGTGCGATCTCGGAAGCTCATCGAAACAGGTTATCGGTTTCCGCTGCCCTGGCCGCCACGCTGGCCGCCCTGACCGCCGCCCTGCTGGCCGCCGCGACCACCCTGGCCGCCCTGACCGCCCTGGCTACCGCGATCGCCCTGACCGCCCTGACCGCCACGCTGACCGCTCGAGCCACCCTGGCCACTCTGCCCGCCGCCCTCGCCCCGACTGCCGGCCTGGCCCGTGCCACCGCGCTCCTCGTTCCAGCGATCGTCTTTTTCCGGATTCTTCGTCGTCATGATCTCTCCTTGAATGGACGTGAATCTGCGTCCCCGTCGAAGAGCAAACCGTGTGCCCTTAGATCGGCTGAACCTGTAGCGCGAGCGCATCTCCTGGGAGGTGTAGAATTAGGGCCGATAACGGTCCAAACCCCTCGTAGCAAATGTGCTGTAGGGTTACTGAAAAAGCATGAACCCTTATGCTGACAACGTGTACTTTCGCGTTCGATGTGATTGTCCGGTAGGGGTCATAGCCATGCAAAAGTTGGAGCCGGCGCTTGCCGAAAGTGAAGCGTCGAGGATAGGATTTGGACGCCTGAAGGAAACCTACCTAGGGGCATTGCCGTGGGAGCCGGCGAGAATCGTCTGACATCGATCAACATGAGGGTGACCGGCAAAATCGCCGTGATCGAAGTCATTGGAAACCTCTACCTCGAAAAGGGCGCGCCGGAGCTGCGAGAGGCCACGCACGAGGCGCTCAAGGCAGACCTGCGCCAGATCCTTATCGACCTCAGGCGTACGGTAGCGATTGACTCAGGCGGCATCGGCGAGCTGGTCGCCTCGAAATGGGCCGCCGTCGACAAAGGAGGCGACATCGCGCTGCTGGCCCCCACCTCCAAGGTCCGCGCCGCGCTCGAGCTGGTGCACCTCAGCCACATCCTCAAGGTCTACGACAGCGAGCCCAGCGCCATGAAGGCGCTGGGCGTTGAACGGACCCGCTAAGATACCCTCCCCCGGATCCAAGTTGAAGGCTCTCTTTCTCGTGCCGCTTTTCGCGCTGCCCTGGAGCTCCCTCCCGGCCGCAGCCCCCTCCGTCGATGAGCTCGAAACCCTCGCCAAGCAAAGGTCCTATGCCGAAGCGCATGCGGGCGCGATGGAAGCGCTCGCGGAGCTCGAATTCACGGGCAACGACCCGAGTCGGGACGCGGCGAGAATTCTGCAGGTTCTGCTTTATTGCACCTACGAGGGCGGGCGCACCCTGAGCGAGGAGGACGACTTTCTCCTCGATGGCGTGGCGCGGAAGGCGGAAGCCGCCTGCGGGCCGGAAAGCCTGTGCTACGCGAGGATCATCATCAAGAGAGCGAACCTGTTGTCCTACGAAGGAAGATTCATCGAGGGCACCGAGCTTGCCGGTCGCAGCCTGGCCATCCAGGAGAAGGTGCTCGGGCCTGTCCACCCGGATCTCGGGGATACCCTGTCCGAGATGATGTTCGATATGAGACGTCTGGGACGCGACGCTGATGTCCTGCTCTACGCCCGGCGGCTGGTGGCGCTCTGGGAGGCCCGACCCGGCCCCCCGTCGGCGGAGCTCGCCGGAGCCCTTCTTTCTCTGGGCCAGGCGTACCGCACGATCCGCGATTATCCCCGGGCGCTCGAAGCTGCGAAAAGGTCGTTGAGGATCCGCGAGCGCCTCTTTGGCCCCGAGCACCATTGGGTCGGCACCAGCCTGGATGGGCTGGCGGATATCTACCGGTCCTTGGGAGATTTCCAGCACGCGAAAGCGCTTTCCGAGCGGGCGGTCCGGATCTGGGAGCGCGAGCTGGGCCCCGAGGATTCGACCTTCGCGACGGGCCTCGTCGGACTGGCGCTCGCCCAATCAGGGCTGGGGGAGCACGAGGCGGCGGAGGCCACTGCCCGGCGGGCCATGCAGATCGGCGAGAAATCCACCGGGCCCGACGGATGGAGAACTCCCTTCTACCTCAACGGTCTCGCGGAAGTCCTGTCCCACTCTCCCAACCCGGCCCGGGCTCGCGAGACATGGGAACAAATCCTGAGGATTCAGGAGAGATCCTTCGGACCCAATCATCGCGCCCTGGTATCGACGCTGAGCGGGATGGCGCGAGTCGAGTACGCGGCGGGCGATTACGAGGCTGCGGCCACCCATGCGCTCCGAGCGGAGTCGATTGGCCGAAACAACTTCCTGGATCTCTCCCGCGTCCTGTCGGAACGGGAAGCTCTGGCCTATCAGGAGGTCCAGGCTCTCGGGACGCAGATCGCCCTTTCGATTCTCGATCTGGGAAAGGAGCGAAGCGCGGCAGGCATCGAAGCCGTCTGGAACCAGATGATCGGCTCCCGGTCGGTCGTCCTGGACGAGATGGCCTTTCGTCATCGCTTCCTGGCGGGCGCGGGCCCCGAGGTGGAAGCCCTGAAGGCCGATCTCGCGCGAGCCAGCGAGCGCCTCTCGGCCGCGACGGTCCGGGGCCCGGGATCTTCGACCCCCACCGAGCACCGGGCGGTCATCACGCGCCTCGTGGCGGGAAAGGAGCAAGTGGAGCGGACGCTCGCGGAAAGGAGCGCCGAGTTCCGCGATCGGATGGCGACCAGCCGCGCGGGCTTGCACGAAGTGCGGGCGGCCCTGCCTTCCGGATCGGCATTGGTCGCCTTCTTCCGATTCTCGTTGCTGCCGTTGCCCGCGGCAGGAGAGCCGAAGGCCCCGGCACCCGTGCCGAGCTACCTGGCGCTGGTCTTGCCCGCCGGCCGCCGCGACCCGATCGCCATCCCCCTGGGCCCGGCCGATCGGATCGACACCTCGATACGCCGCTGGAAGGAAGCGCTGGGACCTCCCCGCTCCTATCTGTCCGATCGCTCGGAAGAGCGCTACCGGGAGATCTCCCGATCCCTGCGCAAGCTGATCTGGGATCCTCTGTCAGGAGGCCTGCGCGGTGCGCGCCAGGTGTTCATCGTTCCCGACGGGGCGATTCACCTCGTCAGCTTCTATAGTCTCCCGGTCGAGAACGGCGGTTACCTGGTGGAGGGCGGTCCGCTTATCCATTACCTGTCGACCGAAAGGGACCTGCTCCGGCAAGCGCCTCCCTCGGGCGCCCACAGAAAGTTCCTGGCGCTGGGAGGACCGGATTTCGATGCGCCCGCCGACGAGCTCCGCCTCGAAACCGCGCAGCTGGAGACGGGCAGCGGGGTGCCCGGTGCCCCGAAGGGCCGTACCGTCTTCCGTAGCGCTCCTCCCGAATGCCAGGACTTCGGATCGATGCGGTTCGGGATCCTTCCGGACGCGGCGCGCGAGATCTCCGAGATTGGATCCCTCTGGCCTGCCTCGGGCGCTCAGCCGTCTGCCGCGAAACCCAGCCTGTCCCTCAGCGGACGGCAGGCGACCGAAACCGCGTTCAAGGTGATGGCCCCCGATTTCCAGGTGGTCCACGTGGCGACGCACGGCTTCTTCCTGCAGGATCGGTGTCAGCCGCCCAAAGTCCCCAACGACTCCGCGAAGGCCAGGTCTTCGCAGGAAGACAGCCCGATGCTGCTCTCCGGTCTCGCATTCGCCGGCGCCAACCGACGGCGCACGACCGACCCCGCCGACGACGACGGAATCCTGACCGCCGAAGAGATCGCCGTTCTGGATCTGTCGCACGTGGAATGGGCCGTTCTGTCGGGATGCGAGACGGGACTGGGCAAGGTCCAGGACGGGGAAGGGGTCATGGGGCTGCGACGCGCCTTCGAATTGGCGGGTGCGCAGACCTTGATCATGAGCCTGTGGAAAGTCGAGGATTCATCGACGCGCGAGTGGATGCACCGCCTCTACGAGCAGCGCCTCGAAGGGCGCTCCACCCCCGAGGCGATCCGCGCAGCGAGCCTCGGGCTTCTTCAGGCACGCCGGGCGCAAGGACGCAGCACCCATCCTTTCTACTGGGCCGCCTTCGTCGCCGCCGGGAACTGGCGGTAGGGTGTCCAATCTCCGCCAATTCGGCGAGCATCCCGTCACTTCTTTCCTATAAGGCTCGAGGGCAGGATGCAATGCCGGCATCTCTGGGCGGAGCCGTAGGTGGCTGCGCCGCACGGATTCTTCTTCCCGCGGGAGAGGTACCAGTAGCCGAGCCAAGTGCCATATTCCGTGCGCGTCAGGGACTCAATGCATCGCGTGAATTAATGATCTACGTGAATTACGGTATCGCTTCAGCGAGGTCGAGCGAGGCCATGCTCGGCCCGCCGACCAAGTCGGCCCCGCGGAGAAAAGGTTGTACGCGTGCGCTAAAGGCGCGCGCGAGTGGTATAGACTAGCGACGTACGTCAGACAATTGGGTTATCGTTCGCTTCCGGTCATGGCCGCTCGCACGGCGCCAGAGCGATCGTGGCCGCCGTGCAAAGTGCCGCCTGACTACTTCGTGTGGCGGTCCATGGTTCAGCATCGAGACAAAAAAACATCGGAGCCAGGAAGAGCGCGGGCCGACCGGGAAGCATCCCCCATGCGCAACAAAAATAATAAGAAGCTCCGCTCGCTCAACCCGCGAGGGAAAGAGCCCGCGGCCAACGCTGGCGTCGAGGAGGACGCGGCGCCGGAGGTGAAACCCAGATTCCCTGTCGTCGGCGTCGGGGCCTCGGCAGGCGGGCTGGAGGCCTTCACCCAGCTGCTGCGCGCCCTCCCCGACGATACCGGCATGGCCTTCGTCCTCGTGCAGCACCTGGCTCCCTCGCATGAGAGCGCCCTGGCCGGGATTCTTTCGCGCGCCGCATCCATGCCAGTATGCGAGGTCGCCGACGAGCCGGAGATCGAGCCCAACCATGTTTACGTGATTCCCCCGAACCGGAACATGACCATCGCCGGGGGACACCTCAAGCTGTTCGCCCGCGACGCGCAGCCGCGTCACCCGATCGATCGGTTTCTCCGGTCGCTCGCGGAGGATCAGGGGCACATGGCCATCGGCGTGATCCTCTCCGGCACGGCCACCGACGGCACCG
Source organism: Candidatus Polarisedimenticolia bacterium (assembly GCA_035764505.1). Classification (NCBI taxonomy): domain Bacteria; kingdom Pseudomonadati; phylum Acidobacteriota; class Candidatus Polarisedimenticolia; species Candidatus Polarisedimenticolia bacterium. Next base: position 13,313 of record DASTZC010000261.1, on the reverse strand, counting down.
TCGGGATCGAGGAGATCAAGGCCGGCGGCGGCATCACCTTCGCCCAGGACGACACGGCTCAATATCACGGTATGCCGCAGAGCGCCGTCGCTTCCGGGTCCGTGGACTTCGTTCTCCCTCCGGAGGGAATCGCGGCCGAGCTAACGCGGATTGCCACCCATCCCTTCGTGGCGCCGGACGTCCCGGTCATCGGAGAGGCGCCCGGATCCGCGCTCGGCAAGGCGGACCTGGCGCCTATCCTGCAGGTCCTGAGCTCCGGCTGCGACGTCGATTTCTCGCTGTACAAGGCGAGCACCCTCGTCCGCCGCATTACGCGGCGCATGATTCTCCTCAAGAAAGACGGGCTGGCGGACTATGCGAAGTTCCTCCGGGACAACCCCGCGGAGATCGATTCTCTCTGCCAGGACATCCTGATCAACGTGACGGGCTTCTTCAGGGACCCCGGGATGTTCGAGGCCTTGAAAGCGAAGGTCATCCCGGCGCTCCTCGAGAACCGCCCCCGCCAGGACCCGCTGCGGGTCTGGGTCCTGGGCTGCTCCACGGGCGAGGAAGCCTACTCGCTCGCCATGATCCTGTCGGAGAGCATGGAGTCCTCGAAAAGCCATGCCCCGGCGCAGATCTTCGCCACCGATGTGAACCTCGCCGGGATCGGCCGGGCGCGCGCCGGCGTCTACCCCAAGGAGCGCCTGGAGAACGTGTCGCAGGAGCGCTTGCGGCGCTTCTTCGTGGAAGTCGATGGAAGCTTCCGCATCAACAAGTCGATCCGCGAGATGTGCGTCTTCTCCCGCCACAACGCGGCGACCGATCCGCCGTTCTCGCGGATGGACCTGGTCAGCTGCAGGAACCTGCTCATCTACCTGGAGCCGGCGCTGCAGCAGCGGATCGTCCCGATCCTGCACTACGCGCTCAAGCCGACGGGATATCTCATCCTCGGGGCATCGGAGACGGTCGGCCAGTACCGCGGCCTGTTCGGAGCCGAGGACGCGAAGCACAAGATCTTCGTCAAGAAGCCGGGGTCCGGACGATCGCCGGCCACCCTGCCCACGAGGAGCGCCGGAACCGGGTACGCCAGGCGGCCCGAAGGAATCGGGCCATCGTCCCGGATCGCTTCCGCATTCGGCACACCCGATCTGCACAAGGAGGCCGACCGCCTGCTCCTGGGGTTCGCCCCCGCCGCCGTGCTCGTCGACGCGAACTTCGAGATCCTCCAGTTCCGGGGGAATATCGAGCCCTACCTCGCGCCCTCTGAGGGGAAGGCGAGCTTCGCGCTCCTGAAGATGGCCCGTCCGGGCCTGCTCGTTCCTCTCCGGGCATTGCTGCGCCGGGCGAGGAAGGCGAACGAGGCGGTCCGCGAGGATCGCGTCCAGGTCCGCTTCAACGACGAATCGCGCGAGGTCGACTTGAAGGTATGTCCGCTCAAGGGAACCTCGCCGGAGGACGGCGGCTTCCTCGTCGTGTTCGAGAACGCCCCGACCGGGAAAGCACGCGGCGCGGCCGGGAAGCACAAGACGGTCAGCAAGGCGAAGCAGGAGCCCCGTGCGGCGAGCTCCTCCCGTCTCGAGCACGAGCTGGCGAGCACGCGTGACTACCTGGAGGCCCTGTGCGAGCAGCACGACGCCGCGATGGAGGAGCTGCAATCGACCAACGAGGAGGCGCAATCCGCCAATGAGGAGCTGCAGAGCATCAACGAGGAGCTCGAGACCACGAAGGAGGAGATCCAATCCAGCAACGAGGAGCTGACGACCATCAACGAAGAGCTGCACAGCCGCAACCTGGAGCTGGGCCAGGTCAACAGCGATCTCACGAACCTGATCAACAGCGTCCAGGTTCCCATCATCATCGTCGGGCGCGACCTGCGCATCCGGCGGTTCAGCCCCATGGCGGCGAGCCTCCTGAGCATCATCCCCGCGGATGTCGGACGGTCCATCAGCGACATCAGGATGGGGATTGATCTTCCCGACCTGGAATCGCTTCTCACCGAGGTCATCGACACGGTCACGCCCAAGGAGCGCGAAATCCAGGCCAGGGACAGCCGCTGGTACTGCCTCCGCCTTCGTCCCTACCTGTCCCTGGAGAGCAAGGTCGACGGCGCGGTGCTGACCATGACGGACGTGGACCTGCTCCGCCGTGCCCGCGAGTACGCGGAGACCATCGTCGACACGGTGGCGGAGCCAGTCCTCGTCCTGGATGACGAGCTGCGCGTTCGAAGCGCCAATCGCTCGTTCTACGAGTTTTTCCGCGGCCTCCGCGAGGAGACCATCGGCCGTCCCGTCTACGAGGTGGCCGGCGGAGGGTGGGAAACGCCGGCCTTGCGCCAGCTCCTGACGGGTGTCCTTTCGGCCGAAGCGGGCATCGACGACGTCGTCATCGAGCACGAGTTCCCGCACATCGGCTGGAAGGTCATGAAGCTCAGCTCCCGAAAGCTCGTCGTTCCGGGCGAAACGAAGGAATCGATCCTCCTCGCCTTCGAGGATATCAGCGAGCGCCGACGAGCCGACAAGGAGCACGAGCTCCTCGAAGGGGAGCTGCGCGGGCGCGCCGAGGAGCTCGACGTGGCCAACCGCGACAAGAGCCGCTTCATTGCCGTGCTGTCCCACGAGCTCCGCACGCCGCTGAACGCCATCTCCGGCTGGGCCCAGGTACTCAAGCAAGCGGGTCTCAGCGACGACGACCGCAAGAGAGGCGTGGAGGTCATCGCCCGCAACAGCAAGATGCAGGCCCAGCTCATCTCCGACCTGCTCGACGTCGAGCGGATCGCGGGCGGCAAACTGTCGCTGGTCCTTCGCGGGGTCGACCTGCGTGGCGAGGTCAAGGCGGCGATCGACACGGCGCAGCCGGCCGCTCTCGAGAAGCAGATTCGCATCGATTTGCAGGCCGCCCCGGATCCACTCTTCATTCTCGCCGATTCCTCCCGGCTCCAGCAGGTGCTCGGCAATCTCCTCTCCAACGCCATCAAATTCACCGGCCCGGGCGGTGAAATCAGGGTCGATCTGCACCAGGTGGACTCACGGGCCGAGACGATCGTGAGCGACTCCGGCCAAGGCATCACCGCAGAGGCACTGCCGCACATCTTCGAGCGCTTCCGGCAAAGCGAGCCCACGTCGGGTGGCTCCCAGGGCGGCCTGGGGCTCGGCCTGGCCGTAACCAAACAGCTCGTCGAGCTGCACGGAGGAAGCGTGTCGGCGCGCAGTCCTGGAAAGGGGAAAGGCGCGACTTTCACCGTTTCGCTCCCGCTCGCCTCCGAACCCCGGGCAGCCGTTGCGCCGGTGAAAGGCCCCGAGCTGTCGCCTGCGTCGCTCGCGGGCTCCATGGTGCTCATCGTCGACGACGAGCTCGAAGCCCGTGAGCCGGTCCGGCGTCTCCTGGAGGAGCATGGAGCGGAAGTGCTCGCCGTCAGGTCCGCTGACGAGGCTCTCGAGGCGATTCAACAGCAGCGGCCTGACGTGCTGGTAAGCGACATCGCCATGCCGGGACGGGATGGTTACTGGCTGATACGCGCCATCCGCTCCCTCCCTCCCGGAAATGGCGGCCGGATTCCGGCGATCGCCCTCACCGCGTTCGGGACGCCTGAGGCCTGCGAGCGCGCGCTGCAAGCGGGTTACACGACTCACCTGACGAAGCCCGTCGGTGCGGCAGAGCTGGTCGCCGCCTTGGCGGCCCTGCACCACACCACCCCCCCCCCCCCGGGGATCCCTAGGGATTCGGTAAAGCGTCGACCAGCCAATAGAGGTCCGGACCGACTCCCCCGCCGCTAAGGCCCGCACGTCCAGCATCCACAGCACGGCCCCCTACAAATTCCGCCTGCGTACAGATTTCAGGGGCGAGCGTACGGGGAAACGGGACCAGGCGCACGAGCGGGGCCGGCGCAGCGAGTACAATCGAGCTCATGGACTCATCCGATGCGACCGTCCGGGCGGAAGGGCGGCGCGCTCCCCTTGCCGGATGGCGGTGTGTGTTCCTGGTCCTGGGAATCTGGATCTTCCTGGGAGCCTTCCTCGGGTTTCAGAACTATCTGAACCAGCCGAGCCACTCCATCACCCTCGCCGCGGCCCTCGGGCACCCCATCCGGCGCTACCTCATCTACGCCCTTTTGACCTTCCCCTGCCTCTGGCTCTGCCGTCGCTATCCCTTCCCCTCCCGTCGCTGGCCGGCTTCCCTGCTGGCGCATCTCGGGGGGCTGGGAGCCTTCATGGTTCTCTACGCGGCTTTGCGATTCGTGATCGGACCTCCCATCGTCGACGCCGAGACTGGCGCGAGCCTTCCCGCCACGGTGGAATCGACCTGGGCCTTGATCCGCTCGAACCTGTTCGAGCAGTTCTGGATGTACACCAGCATCGTGACGGCCGTCCTCGCAATCCAGCACTACCAGCTGCTCCGCCGGCGGGAGCTACGAGAAGCGGATCTCCGCCGGCAGATGGCCGAGTACGAGCTCCAGGTCCTCAAGCTCCAGCTCCATCCTCATTTTCTGTTCAACACTCTCAACGGCATCTCGACCTTGATGATCCGCGACACCGCGACGGCCCGCGAGATGCTTCTCCGCCTGAGCGACCTCCTGCGCGTCGCCCTGGCCCGCTGGCAGGACAACGAGGTCCCGTTGCGCGACGAGCTGGATTTCGTGAAGGCCTACCTGGACCTGGAGCAGATGCGATTCGGCGAGCGGCTGCGGGTCAGCCTGCATATCGACCCCGAAACCCTGGACGTGCGAGTGCCCAACATGTTGATTCAGCCCTTGGTGGAGAACGCCATCCAGTATGGAATCGCCCAGATCCGCTCGGGCGGCGTTCTCGAGCTCGGCACCGAAATCCTCGATGGAAAGATGCGCGTCCGCATCATCAACGATGGCCCCGTGCAGGCGATCGGCACGCTTCCCGTCAAGGGCTCCGGGGTCGGCCTCGGGAATACGAGGCTGCGGCTGGAGCAGATCTATGGGGACGCCTTCGGGCTCGACATTTCGGGACGCAAAGAAGGCGGAGCCGAGCTTCGCCTCGAGATACCGCTGAGGCGGTCCGAGCTCGGATGAGGTGAGCCGATGAACGATTCGATTCGATGTCTGGTGGTGGATGACGAGGTGCTGGCCCGCGAGGCAATCCGGGCCTACGTTCACGCCGATCCGGGACTCGAGATCGTGGGCGAGGCGGCGGACGGACCATCCGCGGTCCAGGAAATCGAGCGTCTTCGGCCCGACCTGGTGTTCCTGGACATCCAGATGCCCGAAATGGACGGCTTCCAGGTGCTGCAGCGCCTGGCGGAGCGGAGCTGTCCGCTTCCTCTCACCATCTTCGTCACCGCCTACGACAGCCACGCGCTGCGGGCATTCGAGGCGCACGCCCTCGACTACCTTCTCAAGCCCCTACGGGAAGAGCGCTTCCGCGATGCGGTCCTCTCCGCCCGGTCGCGCATCGCCGCAGAGAGGGGATCCCAGGTGGCGAGCCAGCTGGCGGACTTCCTCGCGGGCAGCAACTTTCTAATCCGGCGCACTTCGCGCCTGCCGATCAAGGAAAAGGGAAGGATCTTCTTCCTGCAGCTGGACCAGGTCGAATGGATCGAATCGGAGGGGAATTACGTCAGGCTCCACCTCGGCGGAGAATCCCACCTGCATCGCCAGACCCTGCAGGCGCTCGAGGCGGAGCTGGATCCAAGCCAGTTCATGCGAATCCACCGGTCGGTCATCATCAACATCCTGCGCATCAAGGACCTGCGTCCCTGGTTCACCGGCGAGTACATCGTCCGGATGCTCAGCGGCAAGGAGCTGACCGTGACCCGCACCTACCGCGACAACCTTCGCCGCCTTCTCGGCAAGGGACCCTGAGCCGCGCCTCCCCGGCTTTTTTCAGTCTGACGGCATCCGCCCGCAGGACTGGCTTTGGTCACTCGGAAGCTGGTCCTGATCCCCGGAAAATGTAGTTCTCCGTCAAACCCGTTGATGCACGCGGGCATTCAGAGGATCTTCACGGCCGGGGGCATCCACAACTGGCGGTAAGTGATCGGAGCAATCGTGATCACCTCTCTCTCGGCCAGCAGTGCCCCCGCTGATTCATCACCCCAATGCCCATCCCCCATGCCAAGGAGGTTCCTCATGTCTCACAGGCTTCGCACCGATCGGCTCTTCGGCCTTGTCGCCCTTGCCGTGGGAGGCGCCATCGGATCGGCGTCCCCGGCTCATGCCCAGTTCCTGGAGCCCAATGTCCAGGTGCTCTACACGCTTCAGCCCGAGGCTCCCGGGTTCTATGGCTTCATGGCCTCGGCCATCGGCGATCTGAATGGCGACGGCGCCTCGGAGTTCATCATCGGAGCGCCACGCAGCAACGCCGGCGGCACTCTTTCCGGCCGGGCCTACGTCTACTCCGGCAAGGACGGAGCGCTCCTGAACGTGGTGACGGGAATCACCAACAACCGCCTGGGATTCAGCGTGGCGGGAGTCGGGGATGTGAATCACGATGGGATTCCCGACTACGCAGCGGGAGGACCGGGACGATTCGGCTTCACTCCCGGTGAGAACGGCCGGGTCGTCGTCGTCTCCGGGAAGGACCATTCGCTGCTCTACGACCTGGCGGGGGCTGCGGGAAGCTTCTTCGGCTATGACATCAATGCCGCGGGGGACGTGAACGGCGACACCTACGCCGATCTCATCGTGGGGTTGCCTCTCGCTTCCCCGACCGCCACCTTCTCGGGGCAGGTTGTTGCGATCTCGGGGCGCGACGGCTCGACGATCTGGTCGCAGGACGGGCATTTCGAGGAAGGCTCGCTGGGCACCGGGGTTTCGGGAGTCGGCGACCTGGACGGCGATGGCCTTCCGGAGCAGTGCGTGGGCGCCGCCGGCGACCCGAACCATCCGAGCGGTACCGGACAAGCCTATGTCCTGAGCGGACGGAACGGCGCCTACCTGCGGACTCTAGCGCCCAAGAACACGGCCGCCACCTTCGGGCATTTCTACGTGCACGCGTCGGAGGACTTCAACGGCGACCGCGTTCCGGACATCTACGTCGCCGACTTCCTCGACACCCGCCTCGGGCCGGACACCGGCCGCGGCTACATCTTCTCGGGAAACAGCGAAGATCAAGGGGCCCTCAAGATCTTCAACGGAGAGATCGCCGGCGACAGCTTCGGGGCCGGCCGGCCCGTGCACGACCTGGACGGCGACAAGGTCCCCGAGCTCATCATCAGCGCGAACCTGAGCGATGCGGGTGCTGAGGATGGTGGAAAGACCTACCTCATCTCCGGGAAGGCCGGTAGGACGCTGCGCACCTTCACCGGCACCGAAGCGGCGCGCGAAGTCGGCTTCGACGCTCTTCCACTGGGAGACGTCAACGGCGACGGCCGCGTCGACTTCCTGCTGACGGGAATCAACGTTGCGTACGTGGTGGCCGGGGACCGTTGAGCGTGCGGTTTTCAGGCCAGCGATAGCCTTGCCATCGTGAGGAGAAAGCCTGGGTGGTCGCCTCGAGCCTTTCCGCGAGATCCCGCCGTGGACAAGAGCGGAAAAGGAAATCGAGGCGGCCGCCCTTTTTCCCAAGAAGACGCTGTTCAAGGAAGCAGGAACCCTTCCGGCGTGGTTAGTGATTGAGCCTGACAGAAGCGCAGGACCCGCCTAAGGGAGCTGCTTCCCAGGCTCCACGGGGCAGGAGGTGAACTCCACGATCATTGTGTAGAAAACCTCGACCGGCATGTCGTTCATCTCGGCCGGACGATATTTCCATTGCTTCACCGCCTTGAGGGCGGCGATCTCAAAGTCACGGGCCGCTTTGGGCGGGACTCCCTGCTTGTCCTTCGAATCCACCGGCTCCTTGGAACACCCTTCTTCCACTCTTAGATCGGTCTTGAGGGGGGCGAGCTCTCGCACGCTCCCACTCTTCTCGACGACCCCTTGGAGAATCACCACCGCTCCAAGATGGTGTTTGAGCCATTGCTCGGGATAAACCGGATTGATGCGCGACCCCGGGATGAGCTGCGGCTCGGCCACACCTTTCATCAGAGGGTGGATTACTTTATCGTTGGGAATCTTCTCGGGCGCTGCCCGCGTGGTGCCGATCGCCTGGATAACCGAGAAGCCCACTATCAAGGCCACATATCTCGGCGTGTTGGCGGTCATTCATCCATCTCCCAGGTCCAGGTCGATTTGCTTCATCTGGCGGAATTATAGCGCCAGGATTGCGGCGCCATGGTGTGAATCCTCGATGGCCTAGCGTTCCGAGCGATCCAGCAAGCGGTACTGGATCGCTTCGGCGAGGTGGACGGGGGCGATTTCCGGCGCGCCCGCGAGATCGGCCAGCGTTCTCGCCACCTTGAGAATCCGGTTGTGGGCGCGGGCCGAGAGGCCGAGGCGGTCTACGGCGCCGCGCAGGAGCTTGCGTCCCACAGCATCGAGGGCGCAATGCTCGCGCAGCTGAGACGCGGTCATCGCCGCGTTCGTGCGCGTCGCGCGGCCGGCAAAGCGCCGGCCCTGAGTCTCGCGAGCCGCCGCTACCCTGTCGCGCACCACCTCCGAGGATTCGCCAGGCGCCGTGGCGTGCAAGTCACCGGCCGGAACGCGCGGCACCTCCAGGTGGATGTCGAAGCGGTCCAGCAGCGGCCCGGAGATGCGGCCACGATACTCCCGCACCTGCAGAGGCGTGCAGCGGCAATCGGCCCCCGCCACTCCCAGGTTGCCGCACTTGCACGGGTTCATCGCCGCCACCAGCATGAAGCGCGCCGGGAACTCCAGAATCTGCAGCGCCCGGTTGATGACGACCTTCCCCTCCTCCATCGGCTGGCGCAGGACTTCCAGCGCGCCGCGCCGGAACTCCGGCAGCTCATCGAGGAACAAAACGCCGTGGTGCGCCAGCGAGACTTCCCCCGGCCGCGGGACCGAGCCTCCTCCCGCCAGGCCGACGCCGCTGATGGAATGATGGGGCGCCCGGAAGGGCCGGCGGCGAAGCAGCGTGCCGTTCTGGACCAATCCGGCGGCGCTGTGGACCCGTGTCGCCTCCACTGCTTCCTCGCGCCCCAGAGGCGGCAGGATGCCCGGGAGCCGCCGGGCCAGCATCGTCTTGCCCGACCCGGGCGGCCCCACTAATAAGAGGTTGTGACCGCCCGAGGCCGCCACCTCGAGCGCCCGTCGGGCGGCCCTTTGGCCCGCCACTTCGGCCAAGTCCTCCCCGGTCCAGTCCTCCTCCCCCGCCGCGGAGTAATCGAGCTCCGGCAGCGCCCCGATCTCCGACTCGCCCATCAGAAAAGCCACCACCTCGGCGAGGCTGCGGACCGGGAAGACTGAGACTCCAGGAACGACCGAAGCCTGCGATGCCACCGAGGCGGGCAGCAGCATGCCGCGGCAGCCAAGCCCGCGCGCCGCCAGCGCCATCGAGATGGCCCCCGAGACGGGTCGCAGGCCGCCATCCAGCGACAGCTCCCCCGCCAGGAACAATCCATCGGCCTTTCCAGCCGCAATGGTGCCGGCTCCCAGAAGAATGCCGACGGCCACGGGGAGGTCCAGCGCCGTGCCTTCCTTGCGCAAGGCGGCGGGGGCGAGATTGACGGTGATTCGGCGAGGGGGGAAGGAAAGGCCGCTGTTCTGGATGGCGGCACGCACGCGATCGCGGCTCTCGCGCACGGCGGCATCGGGAAGCCCCACCATGTTCACGCAGGGAATGCCGCCGCACAGGTCGACCTCGACCCAGACGGGGACGGCCTCGATCCCGACGATCGCGCCGCTTTGAACCCGGGCCAGCACGGTTCGCCTTTCACCCGGGCAAAATAAAAGGAGAGCCCGGGGTATTACCCCTCGGCTCTCCCTGTCCGCTCCCTCCCGGAAGCGAATTTCATGCTAGCGGCCCGTCGCGCCGCTGTCAAAAATCTAGTTGACGTGCAGGCGCAGCGTCGTCCCGACGTAGATCTCGTCCGCGGAGTGAAGGTTGTTCCAGCGCATAACCTCGGAGACCTCCACGTTGTGCCGGGTCGCGATGCGCTCCAGGGTGTCGCCCGGGCGCACGCGATAGCGGATGACGTTGGTCGACGACGGGCCTGAAGGCCGCGTCAGCGAGCCTTCCACGTCGGGGCCGCCCGACACCTTCAGCCGGTCGCCCGGCTTGATGACGCTCTTGCGCCCAAGGTTGTTGGCGGAGCGCAGCTGGTCCACCGTCATGCCGAAGCGCTGCGCGATGCTGTACAGCGTGTCGCCGCGCCGCACCTTGTACTCGCCGCCTGCCGCCACCGTCGCCGGCGCGTCGTTGGTGTCCACCGGCGCCGTCGCCACCGTCCGGTAATAGGCGGTGATGCGCTGGCCGGCGCGGATCGAGGAGCCGGAGATGCCGTTCCAGGACCTCAGACTGTCGATCGTCGTATGGTAGCGGGCCGCGATCTTCTGCAGCGTCTCGCCCTTGCGGACGCGGTGCACGACCTTCTCGCCGCGATCGTAGGTCGGCGCCTCTTCATCGTACTGCGCCCGCTCCACCGGCTGCTGCGTCATGCCGCCCGACAGCGGGATCATCAGCGACTGGCCCGCGTGCAGGCGCGAGCTCTTGAGCGAATTCGCGGTCAGCACGGCGGAGGTCGACACGCCGTACTTGCGGGCGATGACGCCGATCGTCTCGCCGCGGCGCACCACGTGGGTGGCCCACTTCAGCCGCTCGGTGGCGGGGATGGCCGCGTACTTCTCCGAGAAGCTCTGCCCGGATCCGAAGGGCACGCGCAGCGAGTACCCCTCGGCATACGGGGGCGTGGCCATCGTCCGCAGCTCCGGGTTGAGATCGCGAAGCTCGTCCACCGAGATGCCGGCGCACTCGGCCGCCACCTTGAGGTCGGTGGCGGTGTCCAGCTTCACCCAGTCATACGTCAGCTCGGCCACCGGCTCCACGTGAAAGCCGTACTCTTGCGGCGCCTTGTCGATGACCATCGAGGCAAGGATGGCCGGAACGTAGTTCTTGGTCTCGGTGCGTAGGGCCCGCTTGTTCGAAGCCAGGCTCCAGAAATCCTTGGTGCCGGTACGCGTCAGTCCGCGCCCCACCTTCCCCTCGCCGGCGTTGTAGGCGGCCATCGCCAGGTGCCAATCGCCGAACATCGCGTAGAGGTCCTTCAGATAGGCGGCCGCCGCGCGCGTCGACTTCTCCGGATCGGAGCGCTCGTCCACCCACTGGTCCCGCTTCAATCCGTATTTGCGCCCGGTGGGAGCGATGAACTGCCAGAGTCCCCTGGCTTTGGCCCGCGAATAAGCGCTGGTCTTGAAAGCGCTTTCCTGGTGCGCCATGTAGGCCAGATCCAGCGGCACCCCTTCTTCCGCGAAGATCTTCCTGATCATCGACAGGTAGCGGCCCGAGCGGACCAGGCCCGCCTCGAAGGGGCCGCGCATCCGCGTCTGGAAAGCCTCGATGAAGGTGAGCACCTTGTCGTTGAGGACCATCGGAATGTCGTACTGGACTTCCGGGGAGGCTGCCTGGACCTTCTCGCGCTCCTTCTCGGCTTCTTCGGGAGAGAGATAGTCGGTGATGTCTTTCAGCTCGTCCTTGGGAGGCTCTTCACCCTGCGCGACGCCGTCCTGGTAGAGGTCCCCTTCCAAACCGTCGATGTTGACCAGCATCTCCTCGTAGGCCGCCTTCAGCGCTACGTTGGCGTCGATGTCGACCGGCCCGTTCAGCGCCGTCTCAACCGCCTGGTCGAAATAGTCGCGCGCCTCGTCGAAGCGTCCCGCCTTGTGCGCCTCGAGTCCCGAGTTGTAGAGGTCCTGCATCGCCTCGATGACCGCCCCGACCTTGTCCGAGGGGGCCGGCGCCTGGTCCTTCGCAGGCTCCTGTCCGGAATCTGACGTTTCCGCGGCCGCTGGCGGTGTCAATAGGGGCGTCGCCGACGCCGGAATGACGGAGACGGGCCGCGCGCCGGAGGAATTGTGGCCGGAGGCGCAGGCGGCAGTGGCCAGCGAAAGCAACAGTACTAGCGGTAGAAGTCTTTGAGATGGCATGGTTTGGAGTGCCCTCTACGGGTTGGTCACGAACAATACTTACGTAATATAGAAGGTGGTTTTACCCAAAGTCAAGAATATTGACCATTTATTGCCTTTTTCTTATGAAATTCCGCGACCACGGCCTGGACGTTACACCCATGTTCGGCCGTGTTCACATTTGAACAGCTCTATTCGGTTTTTACCTGCATCCAGATCCTCGATGAATTGGATTGATGCCGGGACGCAACTCTTGGATCGAGAGGGGTTCTCGGGGCGAGCAGGGGGCGGACAGCGAATCGTTGTCTGACTGGCGTGCGGCTTGCCACGTCGCCGGGTCTTGCGGTTCTTGACAGGGATGGACGCCAACTTCTAAGATGCGGCCTCTTGGCCTTCATCCAAAGTTTTCCCCCTTTTTCCAGGAAGGACGACGCGATGTCCCAGGATCTGAAAGAGCGAGGACGCGCCATCGACATGGCGCTGTCCCAGATTGAAAAGCAGTTCGGCAAGGGCTCCATCATGCGCCTGGGATCCAAGGAGGTCCTGTCCAACATCGCGACAATCTCCACCACGTCCCTTTCGGTGGACGCCGCGCTGGGGATCGGGGGCTTGCCGCGCGGCAGGATCGTGGAGATCTACGGCCCCGAATCGTCGGGAAAAACGACGCTGGCCCTGCACGTCGTGGCTCAGGCGCAGCGCGCTGGCGGCATGGCGGCTTTTGTCGACGCCGAGCACGCCATCGACCCAGAATACGCCAAGAAATTGGGGGTGGACACCGATAATCTCCTTATTTCACAGCCCGATTCGGGGGAGCAGGCGCTGGAGATCGCGGAAGTCCTCGTGCGCTCAGGGGCTTTGGACGTCCTGGTAATCGACTCCGTGGCCGCCCTGGTGCCGCGCGCCGAGCTGGAAGGCGAGATGGGCGATGCGCACGTGGGGCTGCAGGCGCGCCTGATGTCGCAGGCGCTGCGCAAGCTTACCGGCATTGTCTCCAAGAGCCGGACGACCCTCATCTTCATCAACCAGATCCGCGAGAAGATCGGCGTGATGTTCGGGAATCCCGAGACCACCACCGGCGGGCGCGCCCTGAAGTTCTACGCCTCGGTGCGCATCGACATCCGCCGCATCGGCTCGATCAAGGAGGCCGACACCGACATCGGCAGCCGCACGCGCATGAAGGTGGTGAAGAACAAGATGGCGCCCCCCTTCAAGCTGGCGGAGTTCGACATCCTCTACGGTCAGGGAATCTCGCGCGAAGGCGACCTCCTGGATCTGGGCATCGCCCAGGGAGTCCTCGACAAATCGGGCTCCTGGATCTCGTACGCCGAGACCCGCCTGGGCCAGGGGCGCGAGGCAGCCCGCCAGCTGCTCAAGGACAATCCCGACCTGTGCGCCGAGATCGAAAAGA
>DASTZC010000260.1 GCA_035764505.1 Candidatus Polarisedimenticolia bacterium | reverse complement strand
CGACCAGGAGCCTGTACCTCCTGGTCGCCGGTTTTTCTTTCTTCGCTTCAGAACCCTTCGTGACGCGAGGATTCGCCGCGAATAAGAAGATCCGCGGGAGCCGACCCTTCCATTCGCGGAGCGGCACCAGGCTGGGAATTCAAAAAAAGCGGAAGCAGCGCTCTTTCCGGTCAGCGCGGCGAGACAATCTGCCGGGACATCCCGATGAAGGCGGCGGTCCAGGCGGCGAGCGCGACGAACAGGAAAGCGCGGGAGAGGCCCAGCAGGGAGGGAGCACCGATCATCTGGGACAGCCTGAACGTGCAGACGGAGTACATGCCCAGCGGGAACACGGCCCCCCAGTATAGAACGTCGTAGCGGATGGGCAGTCGGCGGACGACGTGGCGCCAGACGCCGAGGATCAGGAGCATCGGGATCCACCAGGTCGCCGTGGCCCAGAACATCAGCGTGAATCCCTTCATGAACGGCAGCAGGTCGCCCAGGAGCACGGAATGTTCCGCCGCGCCCGCCAGGGTCGTTCCGGCCAGCGTCGAGATGGCAACCGCTCCCATGTTGATCCAGTACGGGGGAGTGAGATCGGATGGGCTCATGACGAAGAAGGTGTAGCGGTAGAAGATCAGGGAGATGATCCAGATGTAGAGCATTCCTCCACCGAGCCACATCGCCAGGCAGAAGAACAAGACGCGCCCGGCGTTCTCGCCGAAGCCTTGGGCCAGCTGGCCGCCCAGTACCGCGACCGACTGCGCCGCCACCACCGCCAGAAGCCAGCCGCCGTGGATTCCTTCCTCCAGCGTCGGCTTGGTCTGCTTGACCGTGAGCACCGTGAAGATGGAGTAGGTGAGCCCGGCCCACAAGGTGATTCCGAGCCCCCAGAGGGCTGCCGCCGGAAGCCAGGCCGCGCCGAGAATCCAGGTCTGGCTCCCCAGGACGCAGGTCGCCGGAACCATCGTGAAGAAGCCGACCGAGCGGCCATGATGCTGCAGGTCGGCCGCCAGGCGATCCCGGTAGCGCGCCAGGCGCAGCAGGATCAATCCCCATAGAGCCAGGTAGAAGACGAGGTTGGCGGCGAACAGCGCGCCGGCGAGCATGGCATAGCCCTGCAGGCGGCAGGCGATCGACACGATTCCCGTGGCCATGACCAGCGCGAAGGACGCAGGGTGCAGCGTCGCCACGGCCTCGAGGCGGGACGACACAGCGGCCATCAGCGGGTGCCGTCGAGCTTGTAGAGGTAGCGCAGCAATCCGCCGTTCAGCAAGAGGCAAAGAAAGCTGGCGACGGTCGCGGGCCAGATGACCGACTCGTCGCCGCCCAGGTAGGCGTTCATCGTGGCGCTGAGCAGCCAGAGCTGCAAGACCACCAGGAGCATCACGAAGGCGAGCATGCCGGCGAGGATGGTGCCGCGCTGCTTCCGGCTGAAGGGGCGCCGCACGCGGATCAAATGGTCCTCTCTTCCACGCCCACCGCATAGATGGCGCCGCCGCGATTGGCCAGAACGATCCGGCTCAAGGCACGCCGCGGCGGACCGGCCAGCGGTCTGCCGGTTTCCATGTCGAAGCGCCCCTCATGACAGGGACAATGGAAGACGCCCCGATCGACCTGGGGGCGCACGGCGCACGACAGGTGGGTGCAGCGCTGGCTGTAGGCAATCAGCAGGTCCTCGCGCGGCCGGACGAGGACGCAGGCGTCGTGCGGCTCCGGATAGGCGAACTCAATGGCTCCCCCTACCGGCACCTCGTCGATGCGGGCGATGCGCAGCTCGGGATGCCGGTCGCGCCGCCGGCGCAGCCAGCTCATGGCCGCGATCCAGGCCTGTCCCACCGCGAAGGCGAGGCTCGTCAGGATCATGAACTTCATGAAATCGCGCCGCTCGACGTAGTGATCCTGTGGCCAGTCGACGGGGAAATCGGTGCGCCAGGCGGGCTGCAGCTCCATCGGCCGGCCGTCCGGGGGCGTGGTGACCAGCTCCGGATCGGCCACCGGCTTGTAGCGGTCCGCCGGCGCCGTGCCGGTCAGCCCCTCGCGCCGGGGCGTGTCGAGGAGAGGATCCAGCGGGGAGCGCGGGTCGTCTTCCGGGCCATCTCCGCTCATGCCGCTCCTTTCACAGAGAGATCTCCTCGAAGGGATCCTGCTCCACCGCGCGGTCGGCCACGGTTCCCGGCTGCGATGTGCGCGGCGCGCGGGAGCCGGGATGCTTCTGCAGCGCACCGCTCACGTCCAGCCCGTCCCCTCTCCCGGCGTCGCCACGCGGAATCATGATGTGCACGCGGGTGGTGATGGTCTGGGCCCCGAACCGGAAGCGATTGAGCGGGGCCGATCGGGGACGCAGCTGCTCGATCTGCTCGAGGGTCCCGAAGAACAGCGCCTGGCTCGGGCACACGGTGGCGCACATCGGCTTCTTGCCGACGCTGGTGCGGTCGTAGCACATGTCGCACTTCATCATGATCTGGCGATCCTCGTAGACCTCCGGCACTCCGAAGGGACAGGCCAGCACGCAGTTGCCGCAGGCGATGCAGCGCGGCTTGCGCGCCGACTGCACGATACCGTCCCCGGTGCGCTTGATGGCGTCGGCCGGGCAGACCTCCGCGCAGGTCGGCTGCTCGCAGTGCATGCAGACCACCGGCACGGTCTGGACGCTGCGACCCCGCTCGATGAACTCGAGATGGATCATCGACGTGCCCCGGTGCGTGTCGCACTCGGTGCAGGCCTGCACGCAAGCCTGGCACCCGATGCAGCGGCCCGGGTCGATGAAGAATTGGAGATGATCCGGCTTGGCCATCGCGTCCTTACTGCTGCGGCTCGAGGCCGGCGATCTCGGAAGGGGGACCTTCCGCCCGGCGCACGCGGCAGCCGCACACCTTGTACTGCGGGATCTTGCTGATCGGATCCTGGGCCGCCACGGTGAGCCGGTTGACGCTCTTGGGGCCCGGCCAGTGATAGGGAACGAACACCGTGTCGGGGCGGATGGTGGCGGCCACGAGGGCGCGCAGGGTCATCGACGCGCGGCGTGTCTCGACCGTCGCCCAGTCGCCATCGCGGATCCCCAGCTTCTCGGCCAGCCGCGGATGGATCTCGAGCCGCGGCTCCGGGTACTGGTCCACCAGCGGCCCGATGCGGCGCGTCTGCGTTCCCGACAGGAACTGGCTCACGACGCGGCCGGTGGTCAGGTAGATCGGGTAGTCGCCCCCCGCGTCGTCCACGGGTGGCCGGTACTCGGCGACGTTGAAGCGCGCTTTCCCGTCCGGGAAATAGAAAGGTCCGGCACCGCGGGCGACGGGGTTGAAGCTTCCCGGCTCGAAGAGCCGGGGGGTGCCGGGATGGTCGGCGACACTCTGCCCGGTCTCGGGGTCCTCGCTGTAGCAGGGCCAGAAGACTCCCATCTGCCGCTCGATCTTCTCGTAGGTGATCCCCGAGTAGTCGGCGACCCCGCCCTTGCTGGCGCGGCGCAGCTCCTCGAAGATCTCGCGCGGATTGCGGAAGGTGAAGCCGTGCGGGCGCCCCAGCGCCGCCGCGAGGTCCTGCAGGACGCGCCAGTCCTCGCGCGCCTCCCCGGGGCACTCCACCGCTTTGTTGATCTTGATGACGCGGCCCTCCACCTGCGTCACCGTTCCCTCGTCCTCCTCGTGCAGGCTGCCGGGAAGGACGACGTCCGCGTGCCAGGCCGTGTCATTGAGGAAGAAGTCGATGGCGGCGTAAAAATCGAGCTTCTCGAGGCAGCGGGTAATGAAGCCGGAATCGGGCAGCGAGACCTTTGGGTTGAAGCAGATGGAGATAAGGCCGCGAATCTCTCCGGCGTCGATCTTGCGGAACAGCTCGTAGGCATCGACACCCGGGCCGGGCAGGTCCTTCTCGTCGATGCCCCAGACCCCGGCGATGTGGCGCCGGTGCTCCGGATTGGCGATGTCGCGCCAGCCCGGCAGCTGGTCCGCCTTCTGGCCGTGCTCGCGGCCCCCCTGGCCGTTCCCCTGGCCGACGATGGTGCCGTAGCCGCACTTGGGCTTGCCGATGCGCCCCGAGGCGAGGACGAGATTGATCGTGCCGAGCGCGTTCTGCACCCCGTTGGAATGGTGCTCGATGCCGCGAGCGTGGAACAGGAAGCTGCTGCGGGCCTGGCCCCACCATTCGGCCGCCTGCCGGATCGAGCGCTCCGGGACCCCGGTGACCTCCGCGGTGCGCGCGGGCGTCCAGTCGCGGCAGTAGGCGGCCACCTGATCGAAGCCCACCGTCCGGGTCGCGATGAATTCCTCGTCGACCCAGCCGTTCTCGATCATCAGGGCGAGGACGCCCGCGAACAGCGCGGCATCGCGCCCAGGCTTCACCGGCAGGTACAAATCGCAGGTGCGGGCGGCGGGGGTGATGCGCGGGTCCTGCATGATGAGCCGGGCTCCCTGCTCGCGCGCCTGCCACAGATAGTTGGTGGTGATCGGAGAGCATTCGGCGACATTCGAGCCGGCGACCCAGATCACCTCGGTCCCGACCATGTCGGACCAGGGATTGGTGGTGCGGTCGATGCCGAAGGCTTTCTTGTTGGCCGCCCCGGCGCTGACCATGCAGAGCCTGCCGTTGTAGTCGATGAACGGCGTCTGCAGGCAGACACGCGCGAACTTCCCGAGCAGGTAGGTCTTCTCCGTGGTGAGGCTGGCGCCGCCCAGGACTCCGACGGCCGCCGGCCCATGGCTCTGCTGGATGCGCGCCAGGGCTTCGGCGGTGGCGCGCACTCCTTCTTCATACGGAACGGCGCGGAATCCGTGCGGATCCGCCGGGTCGCGCCGCAGGGCTGTCGTGAGGCGGTCGGGATGCGAGCCTTGCAGGTAGCGCTTGATTCCCTTGGGACAGAGCATGCCGCGGTTGAAAGGGAACTCTTCCCACGGCTCGAAGCCGATGACCTGGTTGTCGCGCACCTTCAGCTGCAGGCCGCACTGCTGGCCGCAGAAGCAGCAATGCGTCTTGACGAGACGCTCGGGCTCGACGCTGGTGGAGAGACGCACGCCGGCCATGGACGAAAGGTGCGGTCCGTAGCGCCGGATGATTTGCCGATCGTCGACCGGGACAGTGGCCATTTCTAGACCTCGGGGAACGAAGCGCTGTTTTCCGGACGGCCTTCCCAGAGAGCCCCCTGGGCGAGGCCGAGCAGGGCGCGCCGGCAGCGGGGACAGATCTCCTGGTAGTGCGCCGCGCCGCCGCCGGTCTCCATGCCATAGGAGAATCCGAGGTCGCGCTCCACTTCGATCAGATCGCGCACCATCGCAATGGAGGCGAACGGTGCTGCGCAGCGCCGGCAGCGGGCCTGCTCGCCCCGAGCGCCTGCTTCTTTATAGAAAGCCACCCCCAGCTGCGCCGGGCGCTGAAAGACATGAAAAAGCTTCCCGAACGGCAGGTACAATAGGGTGAAGATGACGGTGACGGCGTGCAGGATGGCCAGAAAGTCGTAGGCGTAACCTTTCATCCACGTATAGCTGGCGGTGAGCATCAATCCGGTCATGCTGATGGCGAAGAGCAGGACGAGCGGCAGCACGTCCTGCCCAAACTGCTGGGCGGCCGCGGCGCCGTGGTCGATCATGCGCCGTCGGAAGGCCAGCATCACCCCGGCGATGACCAGAAACGAAGCCCATGCCAGCCCATGGAACAGGACGAAGCCGAGCCAGGACTCCACGGGGAAGGTGAGCGCGGGAAACCCGAACAGGAAGGCGCGATAGAACTCGGCATTGCCGGGGACATTCTCGAAGTGGATCCAGCCCCAGACCAGCGGGAAGGTGATCATTCCGGCGATCACGCAACCCCACATGATCAGCCAGTGCGCCAGGCCACGCAGGCGGCCGCGCCGGAAGATGAAGCGGTTCGCGCCGAACTCCAGGAAGAAGCGCCTCAGGAAGGCGGCCAGGTTGTGCCCGGCGAGGCGCGGATTGGCGAACACCTGCCAGCCACGGCGCCAGTAGAGGCGCGTGGGCGGCCGCTGCAGCCACATGGCGTAGCGGTAGGTGATTCCGAAGGTCGCGAACAGGGTGGCGAAGGTATAGCCGACGAGGGCGGCGTCGAAATGCTCCAGCCGTCGTGAGCCGGCGACAATCAGGAAGGCCAGCACTGCCGTGAACAACAGGCCCCAGCCGGTCGCCTTCACCTTTTCACGAGCGATGAGAAGCCTCATGTTCTTGCCGCCGCATTATAGACCGCGGGTGTCGATGGCCGCATATGATCCAGAGCAGATCCGGACCGCTTTGAGGCTCCGACGTGCCGAAAACGGCCGCGTAGGACCCCGGGGTGGCCTGGCCCCCTCATGATCGTCCATCTGATCGACGGGACTTACGAGCTGTTCCGCCATTTCTACGGCCTGAGGAAGTTCACCACCGGGAAGGACCGGCCGCTGGGAGCGGTGGCGGGGATGCTCCACACGGTCCTGCAGATGATCGAGAAGAAGGCGACTCATCTCGGGGTGGCGACCGACCATGTCATCGAATCGTTCCGCAACGAGCTGTGGCCGGAGTACAAGACAGGCGAAGGGATCGAGCCTGCGCTGTGGGCCCAGTTCCATCCGCTGGAGGAGGCCCTGGCGGCGATGGGCGTGGCCGTTTGGCCGATGGTCGAGCTGGAAGCGGACGACGCTCTGGCCTCGGCCGCGCACTCTGCCGCCCAGGACGAAGCGGTGGAGAAGATCTGTATCTGGGCCAACGACAAGGACCTGTCGCAGTGTGTCCGGGGAGCGCGGGTCGTGCAGGTGGATCGCCGGCGCAATATCATCCGGGACGAAGCGGGTGTCCGCGAGAAGTTCGGGGTGGGACCGGCGCTGATTCCCGACTTCCTGGCGCTGGTGGGCGATGCTCAGGATGGCTATCCGGGGATTGCCGGCATCGGTAAATCGACCGCGGCCCGGCTGCTGAACCGTTACGGACCGATCGAGCAATTCCCGCCCCAGGTGCTGGGCGAGAACCGGTCGCTGGCTCTCAAGTTCAAGGAGCTGGCGACGCTGCGCACCGACGCCTCGTTGTTCGCGCACGTGGATGAGCTGGAATGGCGCGGACCGACCGCGGCCTTCGAGGGATGGGCGAAGCGTATCGGCGACGACCGGCTGCTCGAGCGGGCCCGCGGCGCCGCGGCCACCCTGCTCGATGAAGGAGCGTCATGACACTCTCGTCCGGCTCGCGGCTCGGTCCCTATGTGATCGTGGGACCCGTCGGGGCGGGAGGGATGGGGGAAGTCTACCGGGCAACCGATCCCCGCCTCTCCCGGGACGTGGCGATCAAGATCCTGCCCGCCACCTTTGCGAGCGATCCCGAGCGGCTGCGCCGCTTCGAGCGCGAGGCGAGGGCGGCCGGTGCACTCAATCACCCGCACATCGTCTCCATCCACGACATCGGCGTGCACGAGGGAACGCCGTACATCGTCCAGGAGCTCCTGGAAGGGGAGACGCTGCGCTCCGCTCTCGCGGCAGGCCCGATGCCGCTGCGCCGGGCGATCGATTACGGCCTGCAGATCCTGAAAGGTCTGTCCGCCGCGCACGAGAAAGGGATCGTGCACCGGGACCTCAAGCCGGAGAATCTGTTCGTGACGCGCGGCGGCCACGTCAAGATTCTCGATTTCGGACTGGTCAAGCTGGTGCCGCAGGCATTTGGACCCGGCGAGATGGAAGAGGCGCCCACCCGGACGCTCGAGACGCATGCGGGAGCGATATTCGGCACCGTCGGCTACATGTCCCCGGAGCAGGCGCGCGACCGTCCGGCCGACGAGCGATCCGATCTATTCGCCTTCGGAGCGGTCTTCTACGAAATGCTCGCGGGCCGGCGGGCTTTTCGGGGCGAGTCCGCCGCCGATACCGTGTCGGCCATTCTCAAGGAGGAGCCGCCGGCTCTCTCGATTGCCGATCCGGAGCTTGCTCCCGGCCTCGAGCGCATCGTGCGCCGCTGCCTCGAGAAGGATCCCGCCCGGCGCGTCCGCTCCGCCTCGGACCTCGTCTTCGACCTGGAGGAATGCGCGGCGGCATCACACGCCGGACAACCCTCCGTTACGCGCCGGGCGGCGCCGCGCCGGCGCCGCGCCGCATGGCTGGCCATCGCCGGCGTTTCCCTGCTGGCGGTAATCGCCGTCGTGGCGAACCGCGCCTGGAACCGCCCCCCTGCACCGGCTTCAACCGCTCGAAGGATCTCCTCGGTCGCGGTGCTGCCTTTGCGCGACCTCTCCCCGGAGCCGCGCCAGGACTACTTCGCCGACGGCCTCACGGAAGCGCTCACCGCCAATCTGGCCGGAATCGGCGCGCTCAAGGTGATCTCGGGGACTTCGGCCATGCAATACAAGGGCTCCACCAAGTCCTTGCCGGAAGTGGCGCGGGAGCTGGGTGTCGACGTCGTGCTCGAGGGGACCGTGGCGCGCGCCGGCGATCGCGTCCGGATCACGACCGGCCTGGTCAATGCCGGGACCGACACGCAAATCTGGACGAAGACTTTCGAGCGGGACATGACCGACATCCTTGCGCTGCAGGGGGAAGTGGCGCGCGAGGTGGCGCGGCAAGTCGAGGCGAAGCTCACCACCGCGGAGCAGCAGCGTCTGTCGAGGAGCCGGAAAGTCGATACGAAGGCTTACGAGGCGTTTCTCCTGGGGCGCTATTTCCTGGACCAGGGCACGGAGGAGAGCCTGAAGAAGGCCTTCGAGCAGTTCAACGCGGCGCTGGCGATCGACAAGGACTATGCCGCTCCCTATGCCGGGATCGCGGAGTACTACGCGGTCCTGCCTTTCTACAGCGCCCTCTCGCCGGCAGACGTCTTCCCGCAGGCCCGCTCCGCCGCCCGCAAGTCCCTGGAGCTGAATCCCGATCTGCCGGAGGCGCACGCCTCGCTGGCCTACATCCACGCCTATTACGAATGGGATTGGACAGCCGCCGAGCAGGAGTTCCGCAAGGCGCTCGAGCTGCGTCCGAGCCATGCGGCGGTGCATTTTTCCTACAGCCGCTTCCTGGCCGCCGCGGGACGGATCGACGACGCAATCGACGAAATACGCCGGGCCGAGGAGCTCGACCCGCGCTCCACGCTGCTGAGGACGAACCTCGCGCTGCTCTCGTATTTCGGAGGCCGTTACGACCAGGCGCTCGGCGAGCTGCTCGAGATCGAGAAGCAGAACCCCGAAGGGTCGACCGTTCATTGGGCCCTCGGCCTGGTCTACGAGCAGAAGGGGATGTACCCGGAGGCGATCGCCGCCATCCGCAAGGCCGTATCGATTTCATCCAGCCTGAACTCCGACGCATCGCTCGGCCATGTCTACGGGGTCGCGGGAAAGCCGGCCGAGGCGAGGGCGATCCTGGCGGGGCTGCAGGAGAAATCCAGAAAGGCTTACGTGCCTTCCTACATGATCGCGCTGATCCACGCCGGCCTCGGAGAGACCGACGAGGCCTTCGAATGGCTGGAAAAGGCGTTCCAGGAGCGCTCGACCGTCCTGGCCTACCTGGGAGTGGACCCTCGTCTCGGGTCCCTGCGAAGCGATCCCCGCTTCGGCGACCTGCTGCGGCGCACCGGCCGCGACGCCTTGGCCCACGCCGCTCCCTAGGTGTCGCGTATCGGAAATCGCGTTACATTCGGCCGTCGATCCATCCCGCCTCGCTGCGTTGCGTCTCGCTTGCGTACCGCTTTGGGTACGCGGCGCTTCGACGCGCCTTGCGATCCGGGCGGCTCGACGGCCTCGGTGTTAACTCGATTTC
>DASTZC010000259.1 GCA_035764505.1 Candidatus Polarisedimenticolia bacterium | reverse complement strand
GGCTCGACCTGATCATCGCCCCGTCGCGCGGCATTCTGGACGAGACCGCCGCCGATCTCGGCGCACTCTCCATCCCGCTGGTCTGGATTCCCAACGTCGTGGACCTGCGGCGCGCCTCGGCGGGGGAGAAGGCCGCGCCGGCGGCGACGCCGCCGGCGCTGGTGGCCATGGGCAGGTTCGTCTCCTGGAAGCGCTTCGACCTGGCGATCGAGGCGGTGGCGAGGCTGCCGAGAGGCTCGGTGCGTCTCGATCTGATCGGAGACGGTCCGGAGCGCGGCTCCCTGGAGCGCCTGGCCCGGGAGCGGGGGATCGCCGATTGGGTACGGTTCCACGGATATCAGACGAATCCCTTCCCGCTGTTGAGAAACGCCTCCATCGGCATCCTGCCCTCGGAGTTCGAGCCGTTCGGCAACGTGATCATCGAGATGTTCTCGGCGGGGCTGCCGGTCATTGCTTTCGACGTCGACTACGGACCGCGGGAGATCATCCGCGACGGCAGCAACGGCATCCTGGTGCGCGGACCGAATCCGGCGGCGCTTGCCGAGGCGATGGCGGCACTCCTGGGCGACCCCGAAGCGATCGCCGGCATGGGCGAGCAGGCCAGGAAGGATGCGGAGACCGGATACACGGTTCAGCGGGCGGTGAGCGGCTACGAGGCCTGCTTCGCGCGCCTGAAGGGCGGCGCCCTCGAGGGAGGGCTCCCATGCTGAAAGACCTCGGTATCCAGGGCGGCGATGCGCTGGCGGAAGCGGCTGCCGCGATCCCGTCTCCTCCACGGGTCCTGGTGGTCACCAGCATGTACCCGAGCGAGGAGCGCCCCGCCTTCGGGAACTTTGTGCGGCGTCAGGTGGAGGCCCTGCGCGCCGCCGGCTCGATCCAGGAGGTCCTGCAGATCGAAGGCTGGCGCTCGCGCACCAATTACCTGCGCGCCATCGGGCGGATCCGCCGCGCGGTCAACAGCGGGCGGCACGACCTGGTGCACGCTTACTATGGCCTGTGCGGCTTCGTCGCCGCCTGCCAGAGCCGCCTTCCCCTGGTCGTGACTTACTGCGGCAGCGATCTCAATCCCGGATACGCCGGCCGCGAGCGCGCCCCTTTGAAATCCCGCGTCATTATCGCCCTCGGCCAGGCGGCCGCAGTGCGGGCCCGCCGGTGTCTGGTCCGCTCCCGGGAGATGCAGGACCGCCTGCTCTGGCCCGGCGCGCGGGCGCGCGCCCGCATCATCGTGAGCGGCCTGGATCTCGAGCTCTTCCGCCCGGAGGCGCGCACGAGCGCGCGCCGGAGACTGGGCTGGGAAGAGGATCGCCCCACGGTCCTGTTCGTCTGCTCCGATCCGTCGCTGCCGGCCGTGAAGCGCCCGGAGCTGGCCCGCGCGGTCCTCTCCGAAGTGCGCAAGGCGGTCCCGGGAGCCGAGCTGAAGATTGCGGCGGGGCTGACTCAGGCCGCGCTTCCGGCCTATTACAACGCCGCCGATCTCCTGCTGCTCACCTCCGCCAACGAAGGTTCCCCCAACGTCGTCAGGGAAGCGCTCGCCTGCGGCCTCCCGGTCGTGAGCACGCGGGTCGGCGACGTGCAGGAAGTCCTGGAAGGTCTCCGGGGTTGCTGGGTGTGCGACGCGGATCCGATCGCTCTCTCCTCGAGAGTGGTCGAAGTCCTGATGTCCCGCGAGCGGACCGACCCGGGGGGACGGCTCGCGGGCACCACCCTCGAGGCGGTCACCCGGGCGATCCTGGAGACCTATCGCGAGGCTTTGGTCCCCCCGGAGAGGGGCCATCGATCGACCGTGCCCGAAAGGAGGACGGCCTCGTGAAGCGGAGCTTCATGGGATTCTCGGTCGACGCGATCTCCTTGGAGGAGACCGCCGCGATCGCGGCGGCGGCAATCGCGGCGCGACGACCGATGGTCCACTGCTCCCTCAACGCCCTGAAGGTCGTGGAGGCCCGCAGGGACCCGCGGGTGCGCAGGATGCTGGAGGACTTCGACCTTCTTACCGCCGACGGGGCCTCGGTTGCCTGGGGGCTGCGGCTGCTGGGCGGCTATCCGGCGGAGCGGGTGGCGGGCGTCGATCTGATGGCTCGCCTCCTGGTAGAGGGTGCGGCGCACGGCTGGCGATTCTTCCTCCTGGGGGCCAGTCCGGAGGTCTCCGCGACGCTTCCCTCCCGAATCGAATCGGCATTCCCCGGGGTGCGGGTGGCGGGGACCCACCACGGCTATTTCGACACCGCCGAGGAAGGCCGGATTGTCGGCCTGATTCGCGACAGCGCCGCCGACGTCCTGTTCGTTGGCATGCCTTCTCCACGCAAGGAGAGGTTTCTCCTGGAGCACCGCAACACACTCGCCGTGCCCTTCGCCATGGGCGTCGGCGGGGGTCTGGACCTCCTGGCGGGCAAGACGCGCCGCGCTCCAGACTGGATGCGCCGC
>DASTZC010000258.1 GCA_035764505.1 Candidatus Polarisedimenticolia bacterium | reverse complement strand
CGCATGTCCTCAATGAGTTATTCGCTGGTTTGTGGGGCGTAGCTCGTAACCAAGGCAGAACGGTGCGGGCACCTTGGAGGCAGTCCTTCACAGCGGCCTTCCTATCGAGGAGTCCATCTCTCCATCAGGCGCGGCTCACTCTGGAGAGATTGTGCGAGTGCCCCGGCCGATGCTAGAGTTCGCCATCCTGCCAGAGCGAATCGGAGGTGCGATGTCGGTCATCGAGAAGAAGATCTCCGCTATGGGACTGGTCCTGCCGCCGGCCACGAAATTTCCGCAGGGCGTCGTTCTGCCGTTCCAGTCGGTGCGCATCCTCGGAAGAAGGGCCTTGATCTCGGGACACGGGCCGCAGGGTCCGGATGGCGGCTTCGTGCCCCCGTTCGGCAAGGTGGGTGCCGAGGTGTCGTTGGAACACGGTTATGGAGCGGCGCGTCTCACGGCGCTGTCGATCCTGGGCAGCCTGCAGCGGACACTGGGCGATCTCGATCGCATCGCCGCCTGGGGCCGCGTCTTCGGCATGGTGGCATCCGCTCCCGGCTTCCAGAAGCAGCCGGGGGTCATCAACGGTTTCTCCGATCTCATCCTGGAGCTGTTCGGCCCCGAGGTCGGGGCGCACAGCCGCAGCGCCGTCGGCATGGCGGAGCTGCCGTTCAACCTGCCGGTGGAGATCGAAGGAGAGTTGGAGCTGAAGGGCTAGATGGAAACCGCCACCTTCATCGAGCGGCTGGGGAAGGCGAAAGCCTCCGCCATTCTGCGGTGCCCGAAGGCGGAGACGGCGGCGCCCGCCATGGAGGCGGCCGTCCGCGGCGGCTTCCGCATCATCGAATTCACGCTGACCATCCCCGGGGCGCTCGACCGGGTGGAAGAGTTCGCCCGGAGGCCGGATCTGATCGTCGGGGCCGGCACCGTCCTGACCGTCGAGCAGGCGCGCGCCTCGGTCGACCGAG
The DNA here is from genome assembly GCA_035764505.1 of Candidatus Polarisedimenticolia bacterium. Taxonomy (NCBI): domain Bacteria; kingdom Pseudomonadati; phylum Acidobacteriota; class Candidatus Polarisedimenticolia; species Candidatus Polarisedimenticolia bacterium. The sequence goes on along the minus strand of DASTZC010000258.1, from coordinate 21,188 downwards.
GCGCGAAGTTCCTGGTGTCGCCCGTGATGGATCCGCTCGTCATCGAGGCCGCCGTCTCGCTGGGCGTCGCAATGATTCCCGGCTGCCACACGCCGACGGAGATGCTGGCCGCCTACCGGGCCGGAGCCCCGCTCCAGAAGCTGTTCCCGGCTCCCGGCACCGGCCCCGCCTTCGTGCGCGCCTGCCTGGCGCCGATGCCGTTCCTGCGCATCGTCCCCACCAACGGGCTCGATGCCACCAACGCCCGGGCCTGGCTCGACGCAGGCGCCTTCGGTCTAGGCTTCAATCACGCCTTGTTCGTGCCCGAAGAGCTCGCCGCCGGCGCCTTCGACCGCGTCGAGGATCGTGCGCGCGCCCTGCTCGCCGCGGTTCAGTAGCCACCTCCTCCGCCGCCGCCTCCGCCCGAGTTGCTGACCGCGGCAACGATCAGGGCGGCGCCCACCACGCTCCCCACGATGACCCAGGTCTTCTTGGCCGTGGACCATTTCTTCTTTTCGGTGGTCTGCGTCTGGACCGCCTGCGGGTCGGCGGTCTGGGAGTCGGCGGATTGCAAGGCGGGCGATGGGGACGAGGCCATCGCCTCAGGACTCCACCCCTGCATTTCTCTCAGCTGCGCGAGATGCAGCTTTGATTGAGGCTGGACCACAGCGGCCTTGCCGCTCTCATCCCCCCGGCAAACCTCCCCGGACAGCGCCAGCGATGGGACCGATAACGTCGTTGCGAGACACAGACACGTGACAACCTGCCGGATACCTTTCATGGTTTCCTCCTCTCACCCGAGTCGCGAGCCGTTGATGACGGCTTCTCCTAAGGCATAGGCTGTGCCAAGCCGCGCGCGACCTCAGTGTCCTGGGTCACAAGCCTTTCCATGAAATCGAGTTGTTCCGCCGGAAGATAGGCGGATCGCGTCGTCTGGAGGCGGAGGACGGGGAGGGAGATGCCTGCCCGCTGGGAAATTGTCGAAAGGATGGCAAAAGCCATTGGTGCACCGCGCCTTGACCCCTCTCGATGGAAGCAGCTACCATGCACCCGTTTCCACGCTTCAGCTCTGCGCTTCGCCCCCAAAGGAGGTCCCGTCATGAAGAAAGCTCTCATGCTCCTGCTGCTCCCCCTCGCCGTCGGAGCCGCATTCGCGCGTCCCGAGGCTGCCGCCCCGCAACCTGCCTCCGGCGCCGCGGTCGACGCCGAGTCCTACAACGATCTGGAGCGTTTCAAGATGGCGTTGAGCGACGAGCGCCGCAAGCTCTTCGGCGCCGCCATGAGCAAGCTTTCGGCCCAGCAGCTCGAGACCTTCTGGTCCGTCTATGCTGACTACGAGAAGGAGAAGGGGGCGATCACCTCGGCCCGCCTGGATCTGGCCAAGGAATACGTCGACATGTACACAGGCGCCAAGGGGATCGACGATGCGGGGATTGGGAAGGTCGTGAACGAGATGGGCGCCTTGCAGAAGAAGAACACCGACCTGCGCTTGAAGTACTTCGGGATTCTCAGCCAGAAGCTCGACGCCAAGGCGGCGGGCCGGTTCGCTCTCGTGGACGACTACATCACCACGGCCTGGCGTCTCGATCTGCTCGAGCACATCCCGGCGCCCGGGGACGAGGTCATCCGGAAATAGCCCCATCCGACCGGCGCCACGATGGCGGCCGGATCAGGTTTCCAGGACGGCGAAGGCGTCCCAGCTCGATAGCTCGGGACGCCTTCGTGCTTTCTGACAGATTCAGTCCCGCCCAGGCGGTCCGCCACGCGGCTTTGGAGCCGTTTCCGCCAGTGTGCGCGTCTTGTTTCCCTTGGCAGCTACAACGACAGTCGCCGAGGCGCTCGCCGTGGCGCCCGAGGAATCGGTCGCCTGATAGGTCACGGTGTAGGTCCGGCCGTCGCCGTTGCGGTCGGACTCCGCCCGCACCTGGAACTGGAAGTCGGCCGTTCCGAGGGCGGCTCCCTGGATGTCGTTGATGGTGTGCCCGTCGGACGGTCCGGGTGCATCGTCCGGCTCGTCGCTGGTGACGGACAGGAGCGTCACGCTGGGACCGCCGGCGCATGAGGTGACGGCATTCACGGTCGCGACGACCGTCACCATCTTGTGCCCGGCATTCTTAAGGGTCGTCGGACTGAGGGAAACCGAGATCCCCAGGGGCGTAACGGTGCCGTGGCACACTCCTGAGAGACAGGCGTCGGGAGAGCTGCAGGGGTTGCCGTCATCGCAGCTCGTGCCGTCGGGTGCCTGGGTGAACGAGCAGGTTCCATCCGCTGGATTGCAGGTCCCGAAGGCGCTGCAGATGTCCGGTGACGAGCAGGTCACCGGGTCCGCTCCGACGCAAACGCCGGCCTGGCAGGCGTCGACCTGGGTGCAGGCGTTGGCGTCCGAGCACGCCGAGCCGTTGGGGCTGTTCGGGTGGGAGCAGCCCGCCGCGCCAGTGCACTGATCCTGGGTGCAGCCGTTCCCGTCGTCGCACAGGGTGTCGCCCCCGTCGTCGACAACCTGGTTGCAGTCCTGGTCGACTCCGTCGCACACTTCGGTCGCTCCCGGATGGATCGACGCATCGGCGTCGTTGCAGTCGCCTTCGCAGGCGCTGAAGCCGTCATGGTCGAGATCGGTCAGTCCCGTGAGCACATAGCGTCCACCGGTATCGAGACCCCCGCCCCAGACCAGCATCTGGGTTCCGGTCCAGACGGCCGAATAGTTGGAGCGCGCCAGGGGAGCGTCGACCTGCGAGGTCGGCGCCCAGTCATCCACCGCGGGATTGTAGATGCCGCCGGTGTCGAAAAGGGCTCCCGTCAGAGTCTGTCCCCCCCACACGATCATCCGATTGCCCGTCCAGATCGAAGAATGGCCAGCGCGAGCCGACGGAGCGCCGGTATCAGAGGTCGGCGCCCAACTGTCGCTGGCCGGATCGTACCGACCCCCCGTGCTCAGTGCGATACCCGGAGCATTGCCCCCCCACACGATCATTTCGCTACCGGTCCAGACGGCGGTGTGGGAACTTCGTGCCGCCGGCGCTCCCGTCGACTGGACATTGCTCCAATGATCGGCCACCGGATCGTAGCGACCTCCGTCGGCGAAGCCTAAGCCGGTCTCGTTGCCTCCTCCCCAGACGATCATTTCCTGGCCGGTCCAGACGGCACTATGGGACGCTCGCCTCGAGGGAGCTTGCACGGTCGAAGTGGGTGTCCAGCTGTTCGTCGCCGGGTCGTATTGGCTCCCCGTCTGCAAAAAGCCGGAGGCGCCGTTTCCTCCCCAGATCACCATCCTGCTGCCGGTCCAGACCGCCGTGTGGCCTCCCCGTGACTCAGGTGAGTTGACGAGCGAGGTGGGAGACCAGGCATCAGCCACCGGATCGTAGCGGCCTCCGTCAGCCGGGCCGCCGCCCCAGACGATCATCAGCTGGCCGGTCCAAACCGCTGTGGCAAAGGATCGTACCGACGGCGCTCCGATGCTGCTGATAGGAGACCACTGATCGATCAAAGGGTCGTAGCGATCCCCGGTATTCGTCAGGGCTGGAGGATTGCCTGGAATCGGTGTTCTTCCGCCCCAGACGATCATCTGGGTCCCTGTCCAGACCGCCGTGTTGCCCGCCCGCGCAGCCCCCGCCGACTGGGCCGTCGGCGTCCAGGTATCGGAGGCGGGATGGTAGCGCCCTCCGGAGTTGTAGGAACCTCCCCAGACGATCATCTGGCTGCCGGTCCAGACGGCAGTGTGCCCGCCGCGGCGAAACGGCTCGAAGGAAGCGCTGGAGGTGGTCCAAGCGTCGTTGACGGGGTTGTACAGTTTGGTGCCGGGCATGTCGAACCCTTGCTGGTTCCCGCCGCCCCAGACGATCATGCGCGAACCGTCCCAGATCGCCGTGTGATCTCCGCGCGCCTGTGGTGCGGTGCCGTCCGCCAGCGTGGCAGTCCAGGTGTTGTTGGAGGGTTTGAAGCGCAGACCGGTGTTGAGGTCGATGAGAGTCGTCTGTGCACGAAACGGATCGAAGGAATAGAACACGCCGCCCCAGATGATCATCTCGCTGCCGGTCCAGACGGCTGAGTGGTGGGCACGCTCCGATTGAGCGAACGAGACCGGCGGTGTATCAATCCAGGTATCCGTGGCGGGGTTGTAGCGGCCTCCCGAATTGAGGCCGAAGATTCCCTGCGGTACGTTGGGCGGAATGTAGTAGCCTCCCCAGACGATCATCTCCGTGCCGGTCCAGACCGCCGTGTGGCCGGCGCGATCCGGATGGAAGAAAGTGGGCACCGAGGTGGGCGTCCAGGTGTCGGTCACGGGATCGTAGCGTCCGCCGGTGCTGAAGAAGTTGGGAGAAGGAGAGCCGCTCGGCGCGGTGCCGCCGTAGACGATCATCCGGCTGCCGGACCAGACCGCGCTGTGTCCCGACCGTGCCGAGGGGGCGCCCGCCAGCGAAGTCGGCGACCACGAATCGGCGACAGGGTCGTATCGGCCTCCCGTATTCACCACACTTCCGGCAATTCCGCCCCAGACGACCATGACGTTTCCGGTCCAAATGGCCGTGTGCCCCCTGCGATCCTGCGGCGCATTGACCAGCGACATCCGGCTCCAGGAATCGATCAGCGGATCGTACCGCCACCCTTGATGCCCCAGGACGCTTTGAGACGTACTCTGGGCCGTGGAAACCCCTCCCCAGATCAGCATCAAACTTCCTGTCCAGACCGCGGTGTTCTGGCTCCTGGCGTCGGGAAAATCGTCCAGGCTCCCATTGACCCAGGCGTCGTCGGGATCGCAGCTGGTGGTGCTCGCTTCCACCGAAGGCTGGGGAAGTGAGGCCGCGCTCGAGGCTACCGGGCGCGCTTCCTGGGGATCGAAACCGTCGGATGCCGGATGGATGCCTTCATCCGCCGCGAAGAAGCTGCGCGTGAGTCGATCCACGAGCGCCGGCCGGGCGAAGCACTCCTGAATGAGGAAGGGATCGTTCCCCAGCGCCGCGTAGATCTCCTGGAGCCGGTCGGGGAAGCGCGTGTTGCGGGCGATCCGGTCCAGCTCGGCGCTGAGCGCCTCGGCCGTCACCGGCGAATGCCAGATCCTTTCCAACGCCACCGATTGCTTCAGGTAGGTTTGAACCTTGTTTTCAAGGAGCTCTTTCGGCACCGCCTGATCGAAAGCTGTTTTCGTCCCGATCTGGTGTGAGAAGTAGACCCTCTCGATCGCTTCCTGGGCCTTGACCCGCTCTTGAAAGGAAAGCTCTCTCGCCTGCGATGCGGACGCCGCAAAGACCAGGATGGATGCCAGGGCCAGCGCGAAGCTCAGTCGGTGTCTCATCGAAACCCCCTCTCGAGCGCCTGTTGCCGGGAAGCCGGAGCTCGAAAACCTGCGATGGACGTGTGGGAAAAGTTATTGGAAACGTACCACCATTCGGCCAGGCAAGCCATGACTGAATGGTGAAATCCCAGTCGACCCCGGCATACGCGGTGTCGCCGATAGGTTCGCCGATTCAGCTGACGAAATAGTGTCGCAAGATGTCAAGAACGCATGACTTACGGTGTTGGCCGCAGGAATTTGGCGAGGGTGGAAATGGTGCAACCCCATAGGCGGGGGCCATCATATTGATCCCCGGAGCAAGACGGGAGGGTCTCGGGAGGGCAGGAACCGTTTCTGCGCCCGTCGCCAAAAGCTGTGTCAGCGCTCAATCGGCTCGCGGCGGTCGTGGCGCAGCACGCCGCGGATGATCATCCCGAGAATCGCCAGCAGGAGCGCCGCCAGGAACGCCGGCAGGAAACCTTGCACAGCGATACCGGGCAGAATTGCCGCCGCAAACTGCAGCATCAGCGCATTGATCACCAGCAGGAAAAGCCCGAAGGTCACGATCGAAAGCGGGAAGGTGAGGATCTTCAGGATCAGGCCGAGCGTGGCATTGATGAGCCCATAGATCAGCGCCGCGAACAGCGCGGGAACGAATCCCGTCACCACGAATCCCGGCACGAAGTGCGCCACCAGCAGCATCGCCAGCGCGCTCAACAGCCAATGCAGCAGGACTCTCATTCCATCCTCACCGGTGAGGCCGGTCTGCAGCCGGCCAGTCTCGTGCTCTCACCCTACCAACGAAAGCTTCGTTCGGCCACCAGGCTTCCCAGGCATTAATTGGACCCCAAACAATTCCTTGACACCCGACGACGGCGAGATGTAGCGTCCACCGTCCCGAAAAACTGAAGTTCCACCCCTCGCATGGGGGAGAGGGGATAGGGAGCTTTATGCAGGCACTCCCTGTCCTTGCGCTCCTTCATCCCGATCCCGTTCGCTCGTCGCCCCATTCCATTTCACCCCCCAGTCAACATCTGTGGAGGTCCCGATGAAGTACTTCAGATTCCGGGTGTCTCTGCTTGCCGCTGTGGTGGTCCTTCTCGCCGTATTGCTTCCTCCCGGCGCCGGTGCCTCCGACGCCGTCAAATGGAAGACCCGAGGGCGCGGAGGCGGAGGCAACATGTTCTCCGTCGCCGTGAGCCCGACCAATCCGGACATCGTTCTGATGGGCTCGGACGTGGGCGGCATCTTCCGGTCCACGGATGGAGGTTTGACGTGGAAGATGCGGAACAATGCCTTGACTGATCCCAACCGCCATGCCGCCTACGGAGTCCAGGGATTCGTCTGGGATCCGAACGGCACCACCGTCTATATGGACACCATGAAGAGCATGGACGCAGGAGATACCTGGACCGAGAAGGTCACTCCGCACTTGCCCAATAGCTGGCTGAGCGGGGCCATCGATCCCGCGAACCATGACATTGTCTATCTCGTGAAGCCGCCCACCATCTATCGCAGTGCTTGCGGACTGGAGAGCACCTGCGCCATCGAAAGCTCGGAAATTCCGGGTGCCACATGCACTCCGGATTGCGGAGATACCGCGGCTACGTGTTGCTTCGATAATGGTGCTCGCGTCCAGCTGGTGTTCGACCCGGGCAACTCGAGCCACATGATTGCCTGCACCCGCTGGGGTCTTTTCGAGAGCACTTACAACGGCAGCTGGAACGGCTCGAACTGGACGAGTGTGACGACCGACCTGCCCTACGACGATTGCAACGACATGGTGGTTCACCCGGCCAGTGCGGTCACCTACATGACTCTGGGCACCCGAAGGACCAAGGACGGCACGGGCTGGTCGCGGATCGAGACCTGGAACGGGGGCGTCTACAAGAGCAACCCGAGCTGCCCTGCGGGATGGGGTCATTGCTGGACGGCGATCAACGGCACGGACGCGGGAACGAACCTCCTGCCCAACCCCGGGTTCGAGACGGCCGGTATTCCACCCCTTCCCGACCAATGGTCCTCGCCTAATTCCAACGTCTCACGCGAATGCGGCGGCGTGGGTCGCAACAGCGCTTGCGCGCTCAAGATCGTCTCGGGAGGACCGGGAGGCGGGGCGGGGGCCCCGGTCTACAGCCCCCTTCTTCCCATCGAGGGAGGCAAGATCTATCGGGCCTCGGGCTGGGCGAAGGCCAGCTACACTTCCTGTGAGCAACCCTTCGACGGCCGAGCCAATTATTTCGACGCGCAGCAGCAGCTCCTCTATTGGCCTCTCGATCCCACGCAGGCCCGCTCGCTCCTCTGGAACGACACCAACCTGAGCTACGACTCCAATGTTAACGGCGGCTGGCGCTATTTCGAGACGCGCATTCGACCTCTCGATGGCGCCGCCTACGTGATTTTCGAGGTGGACGCCAATTGCTCCGCAGGATCCGTAGGGACTACCTGGATCGATGATGTCGAGCTGGTTCAGGAGGGTTTCTCGGAGACCCCACCTGTCGGAAGGCTCCCACGAGTGGGAGGGTCCGCCCCGGAAACCACCTGGGTCAACTATCGAAACATCGTTGTCGATCCAACCTCGGCCGGCACGATCTACGTGAGCACGGGACCCAACTTCGTGGGGGGACCTTCGTCGAGCTACCCAAACCCTCTGCTGGCGGACAGCGGAGGAGTCTGGAAGACCACGGACGGGGGCACGAGCTGGGATCTCACGACCCGGTCAGCGTACAGGGACAACGTCCTGGACGGCATCCTTTCGGCGCCCTCCTGCGGGGACAATGTTTGTTCGGGAAGAGGGGAGGATTGCGTCACTTGCCCCACGGATTGCTCATCCTCCCCCTGTTGCGGGAATCGCCGACCGAACCCTCCCGCGTTAAACGTCTGCGAATCCGGCGAGACGAAGTACACCTGCCCGGTCGACTGTCCCGAATACGAAGATGCGACCCGCCCCTATTATGAGAGGACGCTCAACGGATACGACATCTGGGATCTCGCTATCGGGAGTGGATCCGGTCACGAAACACTTTATTTCGGAAATCCAAACGGGAAATACGTGACGCGGGACGGTGGGGCTCAATGGACGGAGCTCACCTCCGACCTGATGGAGAGTCCCGTGCCGCCCGAACCGCCCATCGGGGCCTGGAAGACGCGTGGAGACACCAACGACATCCTTGCCCTCTCCGTCCTGACCTGGCCGACCGAAGCTAACATGCCGGAGCGGCTCTTCTACGGCGATCGGGACAATCGCCTGATGTCCAGCTTCGACCAGGGGGAATCCTTCGCGGCGGCAGTCGCCAATAAGGCCGCCGGCAACAATGCATGGGCGCTCCTTTCCCAGCCTGTTAAGGGGCAATCCCCCACTGACATGCTGGTCGATCCAAGTGATTGGGACACGATCTACGTGGCGGCGTCTGGTGGAGAGTTCGGCGGCGGAAGCGACACCGTCGGCATCATCCGGGGAGATTTCCACCCGAATCAGACGGGAGGGGACCCATGGACGTGGGCTCCCTTGGGGGATCTGGATACGCTTGGGGACGGGGGTGGCATCAATTTCGTCCAGGACGACACCGGGGCCTTCTTCGCCGCCGTTCTTAACGACGGAGTGTACAAGCTGGCGAGCGCCGCCAGCACTGCATGGGAGCACCTGACGTCGGGGTGGACGCCGGCTCCGCCGCTCTATTGGAAGACGGCGCGCATCGCCTTCGAGCCAAGCGACAAGAAGCTCTTCGTTTCCGGCGGTCTCCCAGCACGTGGGCTAGACGCTCCGGTCCCCACGGCCGCAGAGACGGGAGTGTGGGAGAGCCGCACGGTTCCTCCAGGCAATCTTGGAGATACGTGGAAAAAGATCTCTCCTTCTGCGATGGAGGGAGAGAACGTTTCCTGGCTGCTGCCCGACGGTCCCAATACCCTGTTTGTGACGACCAGCTATCCGGACGCCAACCCGCCGACGCCTCTCGTGCATGGCGGCATACACAAGGCCAAGTGGATCTGGGATGGAAGCATCTGGAGATGGGACTGGACGAAAGTCCTGACGACGATGTCCATGGACGGCATCGTCATTTCCCAGAAGGACAGCTCGATTCTCTATGCGCTCGCCCCACAGGCGGCTCCCTTCAATCAACAGAACATGCAGCATCAGGATCCAGGGACCTGGAAGAGCATCGACGGTGGAGAAACCTGGACCCTGCTTGCCAATAACGGCCTATCGCACTTCTTTCCCGGCATGAAGTTGTTCTTTTCCCAGAACAATTTTCAGCGGCTCTACGCCACGACGCAGGGAGGAGGCCTGTTCGAAGGAACGATCAGCTGCACCGATCCGGTCCGGGATTTCGAATGCGCCGTGCGGAATGATGTCGGCACCCAGGGGACTCCCATCAGCGGCGTCCTGACTTTCGGCTCGGTGAGCGACCTGAAGGCCGGCTCGCTCGACGATACCTACGAAGTCTTCACCGAGAGCGGGGTGACGAACAAGAAGAAGCTGAGCCTCATCTGGACGTTCACCGGCGCCACTCCCGGCGTGACCTACAAGCTGCGTATCGAGGGGAAGAAGACCGACGGGGGTATGCAGACGTCGGACAATTTCATCTTTACCGTCGGTGTTTCGACTACGGGAACCTGCACCGGCAGCGAAAGCGGCTCAACCTTCACCCTCTCGTCGACGACGGACAACGACACGCCTGTGGAAAGATTGGCTGGCGTCCTCGCGTCCGGCACGCAAGCCTTCTGCGTCAAGGTCGTCGACAGCGCCCAGTCGAACGACAATCAGTCCGATGTGTTGTCGATCGACCGCCTTTACCTCATTCCTCTGAAGGCGTCCGTTGCGACCGCCGAGGGATTACCTTCGGGAGGGTTGGGTACAATCTTTTTGGGCAGCTATCTGGACACGCAAGGCCCCGATGAGACTCCGGTGCAGCGGGAAACGTTGAAGGAGGGAGCCGCCGGCACCAGCTCCTCGCTCAATCGTTTCTATAATTTCGGCAGCTTCCCCGCCGGAACCTACAAGCTGCACTTCAAGGGGTCGCGGCCCGACAACACCGACGGCGACAATTTCAAGTTCCGTTGGGGCACTTCTCAGAACGGAACCCAGACCGACATCACGGGAGCGGTCATCAGCTCGGCGAACGAGGTCGCCGGAGGAACCGATTCCGGCACTTTCACGCTCAACTCGGCCAGTACCCTCTACATTTTCGTGAGAGACACCAATTCGCAGGCCAACAAGGGCAATCTCGATACGGTGACGATCGATCACCTGGCGGTGCTGACCGTGTCCCCGACAAACTGAAGGACGGGAATCGATCCCGAACAAACGAGAATGGTGCCCGGAGCGGGCACCATTCTCGCCGTTCCCCCCCTCATGCGGAGTTTCCAGGGTCAGGGGGTCTTCGGGCAGGTCCGGCACTCCTCCCAGCAGCCGTAAGGAGAACAGACCATGACCCAACAGCAGCGCGCTGCTTCGACCGGGCGCGACGCCAGCAACACGAGGCCACCAACCCCGGTCATCGCGAGGGCAGCCATCAGGACCACTGCTCGGAGCCGCGTGCGGATGCTCATCGGTCACCTCCTTTTTGAGATGCTCACCTGAAGGGAACACGATCCCGGGATCGGGTTAGCCTCGCTTCCCGGGCTTCATCGCCGTGATCGACCGAGGAATACTCCGACCAGGATGCCGGTCGCCAAGGTGCCCAGGAGGATCTTCCCCGGATTGTGCTGCGCCCAGTCTTTGGTGTTCCCGTACATCTCCATGCTCTTTCTCTTGATCTCGTCGAGTTTCGAGTGGGATGAATCGGCGCGCTCGTGCAGCCTGCGATCGTCGGTCACACCGAGGTCGGAGAATACCTGAGGCATGTCGGACCTCCTCAATACGATTTGGGACCGGGCAATTCGCATCTTAGCCAACCCGCGGGCGTCCGCCCACCTCTTCTGAAAGATCGCCGCAACAGAACTGCAACACAACGACATCCGGCCCGCCATTTGCCCCCTGCAGCAAATCGCAGCAAAATGACAGGGCGGTCCCGCAGGAGGCCCCTCCCGCGGGTGCTCCCGCGGACCCGGTCATCTGGAGGAAACCCACGTGCATCGTCGTGTGCCGGCGATGCCTCCCCGGAGGGCGAAGCCGGATGAGCAAACGAATTCTCCTGGTTGAAGACCGACCCGAGATCGCGGACCTTCTGCAAAACCGTCTATCGGAAGAAGGCTTCGCGGTCACCATCATCGACAATGGACCTGAAGCGGTGCCCTCGGTCGCGGCGACACGGCCCGAGGTCGTCCTGCTGGAGCGGGCCCTGCCCGAGGTCGACGCTCTCGAGGTCTGCCGTCGCCTGCGCGCCGATCGGCGCACCGCGCACCTGCCCGTGATGATCCTCAGCGAGGAAGTCCCGGAGCGCGACAAGGTGCAGGGCTTCGAGGTGGGCGCGACCGATTTCATCACGCGCCCCTTCGGCCTGGACGAGTTCACCGCCCGTGTCAAAGCGCTGATCCGGCGGGGCGGCCCGCGACGCAGCGGCGTGCTGCGCGCCGGGGAGATCGAGCTGGATCTCGACCGGCAGCTGGCCACCGTCGGAGGCCGGCGGGCGCTGCTCACCCCGCTGGAGATGGCCTTGCTGCGGGAGCTGATGAGCCTGAGCGGGCGGACGCTGCGCCGCCACTACCTGCGCGAGCGGATCTGGTCCGCCAGGGGCGCGCGGTCGATTAGGCTGCGTACCATCGATGCGCACGTCGCCCGCCTGCGCAAGCACCTCGGCCCCGAGGGATGGCGCATCGTGTCGGTGCACGGCGCCGGCTATCGCTTCGAGTCGGCCCCGGAGGCGATCCCCGTCGGATTCTCGATTGCCGATGGGCCCGCCTCGTGACTCCGAGCGGACCGCTGTCGATGTTCCTTGGGTGACTTAGGTCACCGAGGCGCGGGACTCGCATGCTTCAGGAGACCTTCATAAAGCGCATGCTGCGATCATGCAGCGTATGTTTTTCGATGAACCCCCGCTGAAGGAAACCGCCTCACCCGTTCCTCCGTATTCATTCTCGGCTCAAACGATTGGAAGGCGCGCCAGGTACCGGTTTCCGGGTGGCATCAGCATTGCTCGGCCCTCGGATTGGCTGGTCACAGCAGTCAGGCCCTCTCCGGGAGAATGCCAATGGTTCGGTCGGCGAATCACTGCATTTTTCTTCCCTTGCGGAAGCTTTTCCCCATCATCCTCATTGCCGGCACCGTTCTTCGGTGCCAGGCCTCCGCCCAATTCCCTTCCACGCCGCTCCGCCCGCATTTTCAGGACGGCTCGCGGCACATGGCGTCGCTGCTCAGAAGCGTCACCGCCCAGTCCGACCCTCTGGGGAATCTGTTCATGAACACCGCGCGAGCCCGGCTCCTGGAAGTGAGCATCCAGCAGCGCGGCCAGACGACTCCGAAGGAAATGAGGGACCTCTCGGTCGAGCTTCTCAACGCCGGGAGGACCAGCGAGGCGATCGAGATGCTCGATCGCCTCGAAACCATGGCCCGGGAGAAAGGGACCGACCCGACCTCGCCGATCTGGATCGACATCCGCATGCAACAGGCGGTCGCGCGGCTGAGGCAGGCCGAGGAAGCGAACTGCACGATGCACCACAACCGCCGTTCCTGCATATTCCCCATCCGCGGCGAGGGCGTGCACCTGATGCAGGAGGGGTCGCGCGCGGCCACGGTGATTCTCTCCGAGCTGCTCGCTACGAACCCCGACAACCTGAGGGCCCGCTGGCTGCTGAACGTGGCCTATATGACGCTGGGGGAATACCCGGCGAAGGTGCCGAAGCGCTGGCTCCTGGCGCCCGACCTCTTCAAGTCGGATTACGACATCGGCAGCTATCCCGACGTGGCGGGTGATCTCGGGCTGGACGTGGACGACCTGGCCGGAGGATCCATCGTCGACGACTTCGACGGCGACGGCTACCTGGACATCATGGTCTCGGCCATGGGGCTGAACTCACAGCTTCGCCTTTTCCACAGCAACGCCGACGGCACCTTCACCGAGCGCACCACCGAGGCGCGGCTCACCGGCCTGGTGGGGGGGCTCAACATCGAGCAGACCGACTTCGACAACGACGGCCACCCCGACGTGCTGGTGCTGCGGGGCGGCTGGATGGGCTCCGAAGGGCACTACCCCAACTCCCTTCTCCACAACAACGGCGACGGCACGTTCACCGACGTGACCGAGCAGGCCGGCGTGCTGAGCCTTCATCCGACCCAGACCGCGACGTGGTTCGACTTCGACGGCGACGGCTGGCTCGACCTGTTCATCGGCAACGAGTCCACCAAGGAAGACGTCAACCCGAACGAGCTGTACCACAACAACCGCAACGGGACGTTCACCGAATGCGCGGAGGAGGCGGGTGTCGCCACCCCCGCGCTCGTCAAGGGGGTCGCGAGCTCCGACTATAATAATGATGGCCGCCCGGACCTCTATCTCTCCATCCTGGGCGAGCCGAACCGCCTGTATCGAAACGATGGTCCGGCAGTCGGCTCGACGGGTACCAAGGGCGCCCCGGCGTGCGCCTGGAAGTTCACCGACGTGGCGGTTGCCGCCGGCGTCACCGAGCCGATCGCCAGCTTTCCCACCTGGTTCTTCGACTACGACAACGATGGCTGGGAGGACCTGTTCGTCTCCGGGTACAGGGTGAAGGATGTCGGGGATGTGGCGGCCGACTATCTGGGACTGCCGCACCAGGGAGAGCCGCCTCGCCTCTACCATAACAACGGCGACGGGACTTTCGCGAACGTCACCCAGGAGGCGCACTTGAACCATGTGCTGCTGACGATGGGCTCGAATTACGGCGACCTCGACAACGACGGCTGGCTCGACTTCTACGCCGGGACGGGCAATCCCGATCTCGGGATGCTCGTTCCCAACCGTATGTTCCGCAATGCGGGAGGGAGGTTCTTTCAGGACGTTACCACTTCGGGCGGCTTCGGCCACCTCCAGAAGGGCCACGGGGTCGCTTTCGCCGATCTGGACAACGACGGCGACGAAGACGTCTATGCCGTCGTGGGCGGCGCCTACGAGGCGGACCACTTCCGCAACGCGCTGTTCGAGAACCCGGGGCACGGCAATCACTGGCTCACTCTGCAGCTGGAAGGGGTCAAGGCGAACCGTCCCGGCATCGGAGCCAGGATCAAAGTGGTGACCCGGGAACCGTACGGCGGGGAGCGGATGATCTACGATACGGTGCGCAGCGGCGGCAGCTTCGGTGCCTCGCCGCTCCGGCAGCAGATCGGCCTCCGCCAGGCCGACGACATCGTGTCCGTGGAGATCCTTTGGCCGGGCTCGGGAACGCGGCAAGTGATCCAGGGCTTGCAGATGGACCACCTCTATCACGTTCGCGAGGGAGACTCCGACGCCCATCCGATCCAGCTACGCGCGTTCAAGCTGGGGCGCGATAAATCGTCCCTGGCCGCGAAGTCCGCGAAATCTCCCGCCGCCAAGAGCGGCAGCTGACCCCTGCCTCGTAGAAAACCCTTTCGCGACATCACCAATCCGCTGGCCCCGATCTCGATCGACGGGAACGCCACCCTGCAGGTGGCGATGACCGATCGAGGCGAGCCGGAAGCCGGCTCCGACAGCATCGCCATCACGGTGTGGAACAAGAACGGCGGGCTGTGGTTCTCGAGCAGCTGGACGGGGACGCAGACCGCCGAGCAGGCAATCGACGGCGGCAACATCCAGGCGTCTCACATCGGCCGGACGCCGACCCAGAAGTAAATCGGCGGCAAAGGTCTGGGGTGGGTGCCGCCCCGCGCTGCTCAGGAAGCGAAGGGGAGGGGAGGGTACCTCGCGCGCGATTTTGGGGGATTTGCGCTGGTGTTCGCGCGTTTATTTGCTTTGCGATATGTGGCCCTGAATCGGCGGGCCCGCAAAGAGCTTCTGTTCCGTCATCGGACGGCTTCTGAGAGCAGCTCGCGCCTCGAGAAAAGCGATGGCGACATGGCCATTCGTGCTGAGCCTCTCAGCGGCTCGAAAAATCTCTTGTGGTCAAAATCCGCTTCGGCCAAAGTCCATGCGGCCGAAAAGAGCCGCTTTCCGGCGTGAGGACCACAAGGACTTTTTCGAAACTGAGGGAGGACTCAGATGAGACGAGAGAGCCTTTTTCGCCGAGCGATCTCATGAGCTCCGACCACGGGTCTTGTAAGGGCTGGGGAGAAGCGATCCAGAAGTGAACCGTGCCGAGGCGAAATACTTCGAAAGGAATAAGGTCGCGAACACTAGCGCACTTACTTCAAAATCGCGGTAGAGACACCATCCACCCCCCGGCCTTCCCGACAACAAGGACTCGCCTTGTTTTACCGCAACCCCGCCCCCTCCTCCCGAGCGGCGGCCGGCCGCCGCTCGGGTGCCCGGTTCAATCCGACCACCTCACTTCAGCATGTTCAGTGCCTTGGAAGCCGCCTGCGCGAAACTGCCGCAGGCAGCCGGGTACTGATGCGCGACCAGCTGCTGGTGCCCCTGCGCGAGCAGCGCCGCAATCGTCGCGAGGGTCTTCACCTGTCCGGGACTCGGATTCGGGAATTTCGCCCTGGCGCTCAGGTACAGGTCGGTGGCGATGCCCTCCGCGACCAGCCCCAGCATGTCTTTCAGGGCGGTCAGGTCCCCCGCACCGGAGGACTCGGCCTGGACCAGGAACGAGATCGCCGACTGCACCTTGGTGATCGCGGCGAGCGGGTCGTTGCCGTCGAGCTTGTCCAGCGCGCCGTTCTTGGGCGGCACTCCGCCGTGGTTGCCGATCAGATCGTCGCGTGCCTCGCGCAGCGCCGTGGCGATGTCGGCGTTCGCGGCGTTTGCGATCATCTGGGTCAGCTGATCGGCGAGCAGCGCGAGCGCCTCCTTCAACGTGACCACCTTGATCGTTTTCGTGACCGGGGTCGCGCCGAGGTCGTCGTCGGTGATGGTGGCCACGATCGCGTAGGTGCCGGGGGCCGTGAACGCATGCGTCTGGCGCAGGTGACCGACGGCACCTCCGAACGCGTCGGTGAAGGTCTGGAAGGTCGTGTTCGTCGTGCCGTCGTTCCAGTCCACCAATGCCGTCTGGGTGTCCGGGCGGCCCGGGTCGGTGAAATCCACGGCGAGCGATACCGGCTGACCCGGCAGCGCGAACGCCGACGACAAGGTCAAATCATGGCCCAGCCAATCTTGCACGGTCGCCAAGGTAATCACGGGCGGCACGTTGCGCACCGAGACCGGGAAAGTGAACGCCGTCCCGATGCCAAGATCGGACGTGTCGGTCGGGTGCTGGGCCCGGGCACCGACGGTCCGGGTGTCCGGCCCGTCCAGCTGCGTGGCACTGAAGTAAGCCGTGGCACCCGTCGTCTCGAACGACCCGTTGTTGTCGAGGTCCCACCCGAGACCGATCGTGGCGTGGTAGTAGTTGTCGCAACCCAGCTGCTTGAGCGCGGAGTCGCCGAACGGGATCGGCTTGGTGAAGGAGATGCCCTCGATGTCGTTGTCGTAGTCGACATACGTCGGGTCCACACCCCCCGGCACCGGCGACCACTTCCAGGTCTCACCCTCCGGCAACCAGGTCGCCAGGTTGTCGAGGTCGGGTTCGACCTCCACCTGGCCGGTACCCGGCAACAGCACGGTGTCCGGACCCGGCCAGCTGTTGCTGATGATCGGGTAGTCGGTGGCGGCGATCGTGCAGCCAGTCGGGGCGAACCAGCGCCACGAGCTCGCCTTCTCCCAGATCAAGTGGCTGACGAAGGGGTTGCCGTGGGGGTCGAGGAGGTACCTGATGGAGTTCTGGAGGTTCTCCGAGCCCAGCTCGGCCCAGTCCTCGTAGTCGACCTGGAACCAGACCGGATCGCTCAGGCCTCCGGCGGCGCCGTCATCCTGGAACAGCGAGACAAAGGCCTTCGTCGAGGCCTGCTCGCCGTGACCGATCATCTGGACGAGCGATCCTTCGTCCACCGCGATGGGGCCGTCGACCCTGGCGGTCGGGTGGAGCGTCGGGCTGTCGTTGTCGACCAGGTTGACCGAACGGAACTCGCCGAACAGGATGACGTTGCTGTTCTCGTGCGGCGCCTCGTAGACCATGATCTCACCGGCCGGCGACACGTACATCCCGGAGGCGGCGGAAAAGCTGCCGGTGTTCAGGGCTTCGCCCCACGACGTCTCGCCCATCTGGCGTAATCCGTTCTGGACGGTCGAGATCGGGCAGGTGTCGGGCATGCCGTCCGCCGTCAGGTTCACGGTGTACAGGTCGAGGAACTCGTCCGCGAACGGGTTGACGATCGCGCCGTCCCGCCGCCCACCGAACATGTAGAGCTGGCCGTCGAGGTTCCCTTCCCGCACGAAGTTGATCATCTGGTGCTGGCCGGTGTCGAAGAACCCGGTGCCTATCGGCCAATGCGGACCCACCGGAACCAGCTGGCCGTTGATCAATACGTAAGTGCCGCCCAGGCAAAGCGTCAGCTGGATATCGGTGTACTGACCGACCAGAGACCAGGCGCTCGGATCCCAGATGTCGCCGGTGCTCAGCGATGGGGAGCGGTAGAAGCGGACCTGCTTGTTGGCGGGCCCTCCCGCGGCCACGAGCAGGTAGTGAAGATCGCCGGCGCCGTCCTTCACGAGGGTGAGCCCGACCGGGTCGGCACCCCCCTCGCTACCCGCGTTCTCGATGTCGAGGGAAGCCTTGTACACGGGGTTGGCGGGATCGGACACGTCCACGAGCAGAATCGTGTGCCCGGCGAGCGTGCTGTTGTTGAACGGGTCTTCGGTCCCGATCACCAGCAAATCCCCGATGGCCTGCATGCCCCCCGGGTGCATGTACGAGGGAAAGCCGTGCTGCCCGTCCAGCGGAATGGACTGGACGACCACGTCCTCCTGCGATGCGATGTGCGGACGGGTCACGAGCGCGGAGCCGTCCAGCGGCATCAGGTTCGAGCGCAGCCGCTCGCCGTTCTTCTTGCGGGAGCCCATCTGGATCACGGAGAGATATCCCGGCTCGTCGTCGACGAAGCAGAAAACCCCCGGGTCCTTGCCCGACTTGGTGACGAACAGGTACGGGGTGCCGTCCGCCGCGTCCTTGCGGGTGATCCCCTCCTGATGCTTGCAGTCGGTGGCCTGGTGGCCGAGCGCGCGATAGGCCGCCATCGGCTCGGCCCGGCGGGCCAGCTTGTGGAACTCGTCGATCACATCGGACGCAAACGGTTGGCCGTAGGGGCCCACCGTGGAAGCGGAGCTGTACTCTTCCGCGCGGGACGGCTCCGGTGCGACCGCCAGCCCCATCACGAGGGCCGCACCCGCTGACAGCAAAGACACCCGACGACGCCATACGAACATATGCCCCCCCTGCGTCTTCCCTACGACGCGATGCCCCTCTATCCTGACGATCGGAAAGGGCCCCTGAAAGGCGACAGAGCCATGCATCGCCCGCGCTGGTGAGCCAGGGGCTCCCCAATTGGTTGGGCACTAATACACTGCAAACAAGCCGGAGGTCAACGATTTTTGTGTATTTACACGAATTACATGGGGATTTTTTGTATATAGTAACGACAAAGTCAGGAGGATCTCTCCCCATGAAGCCGTTGCCGATGTCCCGGGCCGTATTGTGTCTGCTCGCCGTGCTGACCGTGACCACCCTGTTGCCGTCGCTCGATGTCCTGGCCGATGAAGGACGCATCCCGATTTACGGGCCGACCACGATCACTCAGGCCGGCACCTACATCGTCACCCGCGATTTCTGTTTCGGCCAGTTCGCTGTCCCGCCCTGCGCGGCCATCGGCACCGGAATCGACATCAACGCGAATGATGTCGTGGTGGACCTCAACGGCCATACCCTCAGCATGCTGGGGTCCAACGCCGTCGGGGTCAGGGTCACCACCTCTGCCGCTACCCGCGGCATCGTGATTCGCAACGGCCGCATTGTCGGCGACGGGAGTCCCAACTCCAACGGCATCGTCTCCAGCGGCACCAACCCTGTCCGCCTCAGCATCGAGGACGTGACGGTCCGGCTCGCCATGGGCGACTGCATCAGCATTGCCTCCGCCGAGCAGGTGGTGGTGGAGCGCAACAGCCTGGAGGGCTGTGCCAATGCACTCTCCATCATCGGCAGCCGGTTCCAGGGACGGATCGTCGACAACAACGTGCTGGACGCCGCTGGCCACGGCATGGATCTCCTCGGTCTCGAGGGTGGACAGGTCCTGGGCAACCGGGTGAAGAAATTCGCGCAAACAAGCAATGCGAACGGCATCTGGCTTTCCGACGGCGGGAAGAACCTCGTCCAGGGCAACGTCATCACGGCCAGCGGCACGACCGGCGCCAACAGCAATGGCATCCTGCTGGACGGAGCTCCCACTTCCAGCTCGAACAACGTGCTGCGTGAGAACACCGTCACGGGCGTTCCCTACGGCATCCGCGCCTATTCCGATGAGAACCGCCTCGAGCGCAACCTGGTCACCGGCGGCTCGCAGACCGGCGTCTGGATCGGCAACGTCGGCAACGGCGCCCGCACCATGGTCGAGGACAACCAGATCCTGTCCTTCACGGGCTGCGGGCTGTTCTTCGTGAACACCCTTTCCCATGTCTACCGGAACAATGTGATCCGGAACAACGGCGGCGGGTCCGACGTCTGCGGGTTCGCTGCTCCCATCACCAACGGCGGCGGCAACATCTGCACCGCCGCCTGCCCCTGAGGCAGCCGTGAGCCTATCGTTGAGATGGATGGCCAGGCTCGCCACGCTCGCGTTGGCGCTGGTCGCGGCCCTGGCGACGCTGGAGGCTGAGCGCGGCGCTGCAGCCGACGATTACTACCTGGACACCGACGTTCCTGCTGGCTTGGGCGCGACCACGTACACCCCCAATCAGATTCTTCTGCGCAGCGGCGGCGCCTATGCTCTGGAAACTTCGCTTCCGGCCGGGTTCGCCGCCGGCGCCTTGCACCGGCGCCCCGACGGCATCTGGCTGATCTCGCCCGCCCATCCGGTTACCCTCGGCGCAACGACGTTCGAGCCGCGCGACATTTTCTCGTGGGACGGCGCCGCCGGCTTCGCGATGATCCTCAACGGGAACGGCGCAGGCATCCCTGCCGGCACCAGAATCGACGCCCTGTTCCTCGGGTCGGCGGGACAAGTCGTGCTGTCGTTCGACGTTCCGATCCGTCTCGGGAGCGTGGATTACGGCCGCTCGGATCTGGTCGCTTACTCCGGCGGTGTCTTTTCGATCTATTTCAACGCCGCGGCCGCCGGGGTTCCCTCCGCGTCCAATCTGGTGGGCGCGGCGCTGGATTCCGCCGGCGTGCTCGTGGCGACCTTCGACGTTCCCACGACGCTGTCGGGCTCCGAGTATCTTCCTGGGCAGCTGGCCGGCTGGACCGGCTCGAGCTGGTATCACTACGACTCACCGAGCGGCTGGCCCCCCTCGGCCCAGCTGCGCGATTTCGCCTTCGTGCCCGCTCCGGGGGGCGTACCCGATGGCAGCAGCCTCCCTGGGATTCCTCTGACCGTGACCCCCGCCGCGGCGGGCGCCATCACTCTGTCCTGGGGAAGCGCCTGCAGCACGGGCGCCAGCGACTACGAGATCTACGAAGGCACCGCCGGCACTTACTACAGTCATACCGCCGCGTTCTGCTCCACCGGGGGATTGACCACCAAGACATTCACCCCCACGGCAGGCAATCACTATTACCTGGTCGTATCGCGGAACGCGGTTCGCGAAGGCACCTACGGCTCGGCCAGCTCCGGAGCGCCTCGCCCTCAGGGCAGCGGCGCCTGCCTGGTCCGTGACCTGGCCGCCTGCCCCTGAGCATCACCCGGCCCGCGGCGGCGACGTCGATGGCGCGGAGCTGGGCACCGAGGATTACGCCTTCTACCTCCGCGCCACGCGGGCCGGCCCTGACGATGCCCACCAGTACCACATCATCAATACAGCTACCGACACCTCCGGGCGCACCGCCCGCTCTGTAACGATTGTCACCGTATCCCACG
>DASTZC010000257.1 GCA_035764505.1 Candidatus Polarisedimenticolia bacterium | reverse complement strand
GCAGCGTGAACGACCAGTCGGAGGAATACCTCGCCGTCGAGGCCATGCTCGAGCTTCTCCCAGCGTACAGCCACTTCCCGACCCTCGGCATCCATCGCGGCCAAGTCGCTCTCGAGCAGCCGCGTCGCGCCGCCTGGGTCGGGATAGACGACCCGGCTCCCGTCCTCGCTCACCTTCATGGCCAGGGTCCCGGAGACGGCAAAATCGAAATACAGAACCTCCGCGCCCGGCTCCTCGGGGATCTCGAGCATGTGCTCGATGCCCTGAGGGGTGTTGCGGAAGCGTTCGATCAGGCTGCCGCGCAGGTACTCGGCGCGGTCTTCCACCCCCGCGAGCCAGGCGCGTCCTGCCGGGCGGGTCGCCTGGCTGCTTCCGAAGCGCACCAGGGTTTCCGACCATTCCCACGGCTTTTTTTCGGCCGGGAGGATGGGAACGAGCCGGAGCGATTCTTCGCTGAAAACGAGGCGGAGCCTCAGTCGCTCGGATTGCGCTTTCCCGATCCCATGATTCCAGGCCAGTCCATATCCGGCAGAAACCGCCGAATCGCGCGATGGCGTCGGGTTCGCGGCGGCAATCTCCTCGCCCCGGGCGGCAAACGCGGCAAGCGCGAGTGCGGCGAGCAAGAGGAGGATTCGCGGAGGCAGGCGGAGCACCGGAGGTCTCCAGTCGGAGGAGGAAAGAAGCGGGGGCCGTCAGGAAACGGCCCCCGCGCGAGGAGACGACTCTTCAGTAGTCGATCCCCTTGATGTAGGTGCGGATTGCGTTCTCATTGGGGATGACGCTGGTGGGCCGCATCATCTCGTTGTCCTCATGGTCGATGATGTGGCAATGCCACACGTAGCCATGCCCGCCATCAGGGCTGAAGGCATAGTAGGCGTCGGCGGCAGAAGTGGTCGCCGGCAAGGACATCGGCGCCCACCGGACGGCGATCCGGGTGACCTGCCCGGGGTACATCGCCACCGTGTCCTTCCATCCCGCCTCATTGGCGTCCGGCGGACGCGCCGGACCACGCAGGAAGGGCCCTACAGCGGGATTGCCCCCGACGGCGCCATCGGCGTTGGGAACGTTGTAATCGTTGGGCGGGCCGAAGGCGTCGATGATGTCGCCGCCATACGCTTCCGCGTAGGCTGTGAAGAATCTCCTGACGTCGAAGTTCTGGCGGTTGATCAGCTGGAACTGAACGAGGTGCAAATGGATGGGGTGGGCATCGGCCGTCGTGTTGATGATCTCCCACACTTCCGTCTCGCCTTCCTGTGGAAGCTCCGAATAGCCGGTCGTCATGCCACCGACGGAGATCGGAGTGAAATCGGAGCGGATGGTTCCATCGGCACCCATGCCCATATAGAGGGTGTTGTTGACCAGGACCTCCTCAGGACCCCCCTCATAATCGATCCCGTTGACAGTCGTCGCATTCTCGATCACTTCGTTCAGGGTCAGCTGGCGCGTCTTCTGCACCACCACACCGGGTGCCAGCGCGCCCGCAACGGGATTCGCCAGCCGGACCATGGGAGTGCGCAGAGCTCCCCCATTGGCGGGGTTGTAACTCGTGTCGGGTCCTGTGCTGGGCACGACGCGGAACTGCATGATTCGGCCCAGGGTATTTCCGTTCACCGTGTCACCGGCCGGGAATGGCGTCTTGGCGGTGTTGCGCAGGAACAGGTTGGTCCCGGGTGCCAGCCCGGCGAAGTCGACAATGATGTCGGTCCGTTCGCCCGGCATCATGCGCAGCTTCTGCAGCTGGTTGCCGGGAGCGTTCGGATCGATCAGAACGGGAAAGTCGAGGTAGCCTCCATCGGTTCCGATCTGCCAGAAGGCGGGTCCCTTCGCTTTCGTGACGGCACCGGTCAGGAACAGCTCGTAGGTGCGCGCGTTGGAGCCGTTGATGATCAGGAAGCGATAGCGCTTCGGCTCGACGTTGAGATAGGGCCACGTATGGCCGTTCACCGCGATCGTGTCGCCCGTGAATTCCGGAATCCAGAAAGGATGGTCTGGATTGGGATTGAGCGGGTATCCCGCCGGAAAGTAGAGCTGTCCGTCCTTGTCGAACATCCGGTCCTGAATCACGAGGGGAATGGGGCCCGGAAGATTGGAAGGAATCGAGGTGTCGGTCGGATCGGTGATCAGATATCCACCGGCGAGTCCCGCATAGACATTCAACCGGGTCGCCCCCAGGGCATGATCGTGGAACCAGATCGGGGCCGGCTCCTGCTCGTTCGGGTAACGGTACACGGCCATGTTGGTGCCGAGGCCGCCGGTTCCCGGGAAGCTGTAATAGCCGTGTCCCTGGTAAAGGCCGTCGCTGGTGAACCAGGCATCGGGGCCGCCGTCCAGCTCGGGCGGCACATCGCCGCCGTGCAGGTGGACCACGGCGGGAATCGGGCCGTCATAATGCTCGGCGCATTCCCCCACGGGCGGCTGCCCTTCGTGCAGCTCCTCCGAGCAAGCATTCGCCTCCTTGTTGAGAGGATCGGCCCAATGAACCGTCTGATCGGTTGAGTTCTTGTAGGCCAGGACGTGGGTAGTGGAAGCATAGCCGAGTTGGTTGACAAACGTCGCGGTAAGCGGAACTCCGCGCTGCGCGATGATCACGGGACCCGTGTAGGTCGGCTGGGTTGTGGTGGGGCACACGGTGCCGGGAATGTAGCCCCACACCCAGGTCTCCGGCATCACGCCGGGCGCGAAAGTCCCGGTGGACAACACGTTGGCCTTGAACTCGCACATGGAAAGGGTCAACGCTCCCTGCGTGCCGTCCACGATGGTCGGAATCGGCAGGGGATCCACGAACTGCGGGATGCTCGTGGGAGAGATCGGGACTTGCTCGTTGTCCTCGGACAGTGCGGGGACGGCGGGCAGGGCAGCGGCCAGGGCGGCGGCAAACAACGCGAGCAGGATTCTCTTCATATCGTCACTCCTCTTGCTCCTGGGCTATCGATTTCTGATCCAGACCGGGATGGACGCGAGCCCTTTCGGCTCACCAGGCAGATGCCCATGGACCAGCGAGGTCTTTCAGATCGAGCTTTACTCACGATAGCGCTGAGGCAAACCATGTCTGTGTGACCTCCTCATGGGAGGCCTGTTCGATCAGGCAGCATCGCGAAAACCAGTACCTACGAACCGTGGCGACGAAGGAAAAGCGCTTTTCGCGAGACCACTTTCGCAACAGACGTGCCACTCGGCCGACGAAGAAACGCGCCGTCCGCATGTGATGGACCGGCATGACTTGCGGCAGAAGGTCGTTAGGAGCGAGTGGAGACGAGGCTTCGCGGCGGCAGGCTTTCGGCAAATTCTGCGCCGTTCTCAACGACGCGAGCGAGGTTATTGCGGGACGGCCGGGATGATCAGGGGCGTTGCCTTCTCGGCGTCATGGACTTCAAGGGGAGGACCGCAGAAAATCGCCGGGCATGGCGCGGCATCGGGAAATCTCGATCGCCGCCGTGCCGCGCTTCGCACGCGCCGGTTTCTCGATCAATGAACGGCGGCGCTGTCGGAAGCGGCTCTCGTACCGGGCGGGAGCTTCGCCATGAGCCGATCGACGCGGCGCTGGAAGCGGGCACCGAAGGCGCGGGACATCGCGCGGAGCTTCAGCTCCTTCCAGAAGTATTTCCGGGGATTGTCCATCAGGTACCGGCATTCCTCCGGCAGGAGGACCAGGCTCACGTGAACGTTGGGAGCCACGCCAATCGGCAGGTTGTTCTCCATGCAGGCCTCGTACAGCCGGCGGAAAACCGCCACCATCTCCTCGGTGCGCGGCGGCGGCGCGTCTTCCAGGTCGGTTCCTTTCAGAGGTCGGAAGACACAGACCGTGGGAATGGCCCCCACCGAGGTGATCCATTCGATTGCAGCAATCGAGGACACCGGAGGCTCAAGTCCCGCGATGATCTCGCCGTTCGCCACCCAGGGCTCCCCTCCTGCCGATCGCTTCGATAATCCGGCGCAGTAAGCAACCGCGTCGAGGTAGCGCTTCAGGCCGTACTCCCGGTCCTTTCCGGGACAGATGCTCCTGAAGCATGCCTGATCGAAGATCTCGAAACAGAAAGAGACCCGGTTGACTCCCATCCGGCGCAGCGCGTCGTAGCGCCGCAGGTCGTGGTGGGGCGGCGTCTGCACCCCGACCAGCAGTCCCGTCTCACGCTTCAGCCGGCGCAGGAAAGGCTCCAGGATGTCGAGATAGGTGTCGCCTTTGTAATGGCCGGTGTTGAAATCGACGTACGTGATCCCCGATTCGCGTCGCGCCGCCCGCACCACCTCCATCACCTCGTCGACCGATTTCTCGTCGGCATCGTCGAGCCCCAGATTCAAGCCGACCGAGCAGAATTTGCAGTTTCCCTTCGGCTTCTCGAGCCAGTAGTCGCACACCTTGGCGGGATAGACGCCCAGGTAGGTCCCCTGCAGCGTCCCGATGCGGGTCATCGGCTTGCCGCTCGAGGTGGTGGCTTCGTACCAGGCCGGCCTCGGGGCGAGGCGCACCGGGACATCGGCCGCGGGAATGCGCAGCGTGCGGCCCGACTCCGGAGCCGGCGTCTCCTCGTACCGGCGCAGGACGTACCCCGAGGGCGAGCGGTGCAGGACATACGGCGAGGAGGCGGCGAAGCCTTCCGCCACCGGCACGTTGGTCCAGAGCCCTCCCGGGAGGATCAGCTCGAGTCCCGAGCCCAGTCCCGCGCGCGTGCGCAGGATCTGGCGCCCGCCGTCTTGCATGAGAAAGCAGGAATCGTCGAGCCGCAATCCACGACAGTAAAGGTCCAGCTTCAGCAGCGCCGGGTTGCGTCGGACATCGATTTCCATCGTGTGCTCCTGGCGCAGCCGTGCCCGACGCTGCCTGCGGATGCTCAGCGGGCCGGAACTTCGCGGCGCTCCTGGGTGATGACGGTGGTCTTGATGGGAGATTCGGGATCGGTGGCGTCTCGGTATTCCAGACGGGCCACCACCGCGCGGGCCCGGTCGGGAAGGCTCACCCGGAAATACTGCCTCCGCGTCTCCCCGGGGCGGAGCCGCGAGTCTTCTCCTTGAGAGGAGGCGCGCAGGAGCATGTCGGCGAGCGTCCGCAGCGCCACCCCCTGCCCGTCGCGCAACTCCCGCCGGAACTCGGTTTCTTCCATGCTCTCGAAGGCGCCATCGGTCGTCTCGATCCCCACCACCAGCGCCAGGCTCTTGGTCGGCAGGCCGCCCGGGATCCGGTGGCCGGCCGCGGCATTGGTGACCGCGACGCGGATCTCGGCGGAGGCGCGGCTGGTGGAGAACGATTCGATCTTCAGATCGAGTCCCCGGTTCAGCTGGCTGAGGGAGCTGCCTCCGACCAGGCGGTGGAGATTGATCACTCGCGGTCCCTGGCTGGCCATCATCTCGGGCTTGGCGGCATCCCCGGGGATCGGCGCCATGTGGCAGTCCTGGCAGGAGACCCCGCGGGCGGGATAGGGGCCCGCCACCCAGTCGTCATAGGTCGTCAGGATGTGCGCTCCCGCCTGCCCCTGGAGCTCATGGCAGGCGGCGCACAGCAGCGGGCTTCCCCGGTGCAGGAACGAGTAGTCGGTCCCATGCCCTTTGACGGGGCCGGCATAGGCAATCGGTCCCCGCTTCACGTTGCCGGGAGCGAGAGAGAAGGGCTGTCCGGTCCGCTCCAGGTCGACGGAGGCGACGGTGTGGCAGAAATCGCAGGTGACTCCCTCCCGGCTGATCGGGTCGGCCAGCTTGCGGTCGCCGGTCACCAGGGTCGTCGGTGCGTGGCAGCCGGCGCACCATCCTTCGAGCTTGTCCCGCGCGTCGCCGCCCTGCTTGAGCACCCCGTCGCGGACGCTCTTGAAGGTCGTCGAGGTGGCCGAGCGGGCATGGGCCGATTGCTCCCAGGCACGATGTATCTGCGTATGGCAGCGGGCGCACTCCGTCGCGGAACTGTAGGGTCCGGCCCCTTTCGTCCCGCCGGCGCCGAAGGAGCGGGTGCTGGCCGCCGAGGCTGCCAGGGCGAGAACAATCACGATCCGGCGCAAGGAATGCATGGGATCCTCCAGAAGGGTAAGCATCGCAACCTTTATGCCCGGCCAGGTGGGTGCGCCTGGGACGCTCAACTGTGGGACAATGCCTTCTAAACCAGGACGGTCAGCCGGATGACTGCTCGGAGATTGCCGCCCGACAGCCGCGGGATCATACTCGATTTCGCTGAGCTAACCTCAACAAATGGAGGACTTGTGCTTGGCGTGAAGGCCTGGCATTCTTCCCGGCGCAAGGCTCGCCCGCGAAGCGCGAGGCCGGCAGAAGCTGTTGCATCCTCCCACGGCATCCGCCGCGGCTGCCTCGTCGGTACATCGCATGCCAGCAGGATTTGCGGCACGAGCGTCGCCGGTCGCAGATTTTTCGCCCTCGCACCGGGATCACCACGAAAGGAATGACGTGAGGATCGACCCGCGCATCGCCAACCGCATCGTCCTCGTCGTCGTGGTGACGGGCATCGGTGTCGGATCGTTGATGCAAGCCGCCGGAAGGCCCGAGGCGGCGGGACACGCCTGGGCGCTGACCGCCCTCCTGGCGCTGTTTCCTCTGACCTTTTCCGTGGTGCGCGATCTTCTCTCGGGACGCGCCGGCGTCGACATCATCGCGCTGCTGGCAATCGCCGGGTCGCTCGCGCTGGGGGAATACCTGGCGGGCGCCGTCGTCGCGCTGATGCTCTCCGGCGGGCAGGCGCTCGAGGATTACGCCGAGCGCCGCGCGCGCCGCGAGCTGCGCCTCCTGCTGGATCGCAGCCCGCGCCGGATTCACCGGGTGGAAGGGGAGGAGCTGGTCGAGCACGACATCGACGAGGTCAGGCGGGGCGACCTCCTTCTGGTGCGCGCCGGCGAGGTGGTGCCGGTCGACGGGAGGGTGATCGGCGAGACGGCGCTTCTTGACGAATCGGCGCTCACCGGCGAAGCCCTTCCGGTGGAGCGACGGGAAGGGGACCGGGTTCGCAGCGGCACCGTCAACGCCGCCGGATCGGCTTTCAGGATGCGCGCTTCCGCCACCGCATCGGAGAGCACCTACGCCGGGATCGTGAAGCTGGTGCAGCAGGCGCAGGCCTCGAAAGCGCCGCTGGTCCGCCTGGCCGACCGCTACGCCCTTTTCTTCCTGCCGTTGACGCTGGCGACCGCCGCGGTGGCCTGGGGGATCTCCGGAGACCCGATCCGGGGGCTGGCCGTCCTGGTGGTGGCCACGCCTTGCCCTCTGATCCTGGCGGCGCCGGTGGCCTTCGTGGCCGGGATATCGCGCGCGGCCCGCCGCGGCATCATCGTGAAGGGGGGCGGGGCGCTCGAGGTTCTGGCGCGCGGCACGATCCTGGTGCTCGACAAGACCGGCACCGTCACCGGGGGTGCACCGGTGCTGACCGACGTCGTTCCCTTCGGGGAAGTCCCTCCCGAGGAGATCCTGCGGCTGGCGGCTTCGCTGGAGCAGGCGTCGATGCACGTCCTGGCGGAGCCGATGCTGCGCGCGGCGCGCGAGAGAAGCTTTGCTCTTTCGCTGCCGACCGAGACGCACGAGGTCCTGGGCGAAGGGATTCGCGGAAAAGTGGACGGACGCGAGGTGGTCCTGGGCAGGACCGGCTGGGTCCTCGGCAATCGTCCGATCTCGCCGGCGATGCGCCGCGTCCGCCGGCGGGCCCTGCTGGAGGGGGCTTCGGTGGTGATGGTGGCCGTCGACGGGAATCCGGCCGGCGCGCTCATCCTCGAAGACCTGATCCGTCCCGACGTGCCGCGCGCCCTGCGATCGCTGAAACGGATCGGTTTCCGCGAGATCTGGCTGCTGACCGGGGATCATGCCGATGTGGCGGAGCTGGTGGGCGTCGCCCTCGGTGTCGATCGTGTCTTCGCCGAGAGGACGCCGGAGGAAAAGACGCAAAGCGTCGCCGCGGCCCGCCGCGAGGGA
>DASTZC010000256.1 GCA_035764505.1 Candidatus Polarisedimenticolia bacterium | reverse complement strand
GATGGACACCTTCTTCGATTCCTCCTGGTACTTCTATCGTTACACCGACCCGCACAACGATCGGGTGCCGTTCGACCCGGAGGTCGCCGCCCGCTGGTTTCCGATCGATCAATACATCGGCGGGATCACCCACGCCATCCTGCATCTGATCTACTGCCGCTTCTTCACCAAGGTGATGCGCGACCTGGGCATGGTGAGCGTGGACGAGCCGGTGCTCCGCCTGCTGAACCAGGGGATGGTGCTGAAGGACGGGTCGGCGATGTCGAAGTCGCGCGGCAACGTGGTGGAGCCGGATGCCATGGTGGCCCGCTACGGCGCCGACACCTGCCGCCTTTTCTCGCTGTTCGCCGCGCCGCCGGAGCGCGACATGGACTGGAACGAGCAGGGGGTGGAAGGATGCCATCGCTTCCTGGAGCGGGTCTGGCGCCTGGCCGCCCCGCACTTTTCCGAGCGCACTGCCGCGGTGGAGGATTTCGGGTCGGCCCCCTCCGAGCGTGAGACGGCGATGCGCCGTAAGACCCACCGCACCATCCTGCGGGTGACCGAGGACCTGGAGCGGCGCCTGCACTTCAACACGGCGATCGCCGCCATCATGGAGCTGGTCAATGAGATGAGCGCCTTCCAGCTCGCCGGGTTGCAAACGGCGGCAACACGCGCCTGTTTCAGGGAAGGGCTGACCTCCGCGCTGCGCCTGCTGAATCCGTTCGCGCCGCATTTCGCGGAAGAGGTGTGGGAGCGGCTGGGGATGACGGGACGGCTGGCGACGATGGCCTGGCCGGGCGCCGATCTGGCGCTGGCGGAGGAGCCCCGCGTCGAGGTGGTCGTGCAGATCAATGGACGGCTGCGCGGCAAGGTGAGCGTCGAGAAAGGGGCCTCCGAAGAGGAGGTGACCGCCCTGGCGCACAGTGATCCGCGAGTCGAGGCGCACCTCCAGGGAAAAGCGGTCGTCAAATCGGTGTTCGTGCCCGATCGGCTGCTGAATCTCGTGGTCCGCGGATGAGCCGACGGGCGCTCGGGGTCGCCGCGCTGCTGCTGGCGGCCGGCCTGGGCGCCTGCGGTTACAATCTCTCGGGGCATTCGAGCGCCCTGCCCCCGGGGGTCAAGCGCATCGGCATCCCGGTCTTCGTGAACAAGACCGATCGCCCTGATCTCGAGCAGCGCATCACGGCCCGCATCATCAGCAACTTCATCACCCGGGGCCGCTACCAGATCTCCCCGAACGAAGAGGGAGTCGACGCGGTGCTCAAAGGAGAGA
Source organism: Candidatus Polarisedimenticolia bacterium (assembly GCA_035764505.1). Taxonomy (NCBI): domain Bacteria; kingdom Pseudomonadati; phylum Acidobacteriota; class Candidatus Polarisedimenticolia; species Candidatus Polarisedimenticolia bacterium. Next base: position 5,289 of record DASTZC010000256.1, on the reverse strand, counting down.
TCCTGGCTTACGTCCTGAGCCCCGTGTCGCTGAATCCGCAGGGACGCGCCACGCGCTACGAGATCCTGATCAATGCCCGGGCGAGCCTGGTCCAGACGGCGGATGACAAAGTGCTCTGGCAGGACGACCACTTCGTGTTCCGGCGGCAGTACGATGTGGACACTGCCGATACCGGCATCGTGAGCCAGGAGCAGGCGGCGCTCGATCTGGTCTCCGACGATTTCGCCGAGGCGGTGGTGACCTCCATCCTGGAAGGGTTCTGAGATGGCCTCGCGAGGCGAAGGACTGAAGCCGTTCCTCGAGGAGATCCGCAAGGGAAAGCTCGCTCCCGCCTACCTGCTGTACGGCGAGGACGCCTGGCAGAAGGAAGAAGCGGCGCGCGCCGTGCGGCATGCCGCCCTGCCGGAAGGGGAAGGATCCTTCGATCTCGTGCTGCTGGAAGGGAGCTCCTGCTCGCTGTCGGAGGTGGTGGATGCCGCCCGCACCCTGCCGCTGTTCACGTCGCGGCGCCTGGTCTGGGTGAAGGAAGCCGAGGCGATACGGGACACCGCCGTCGGAGGGCTGGAGGAATATCTGCGATCCCCGTCCCCCTCCACCTGCCTCCTCTTCGTGGCGGGGGCCAAGCCCGACTTCCGCAAAGCTCTCATCAAGACGTTGCAAAAGCTCGCCGAGGTGCGGGAGTTTCAGCCGATGAAAGGGGCGATGCTGCAGGGATGGATCCGCGCCCGGGTGGCCGAGCTGGATGCGGAGATCGAGCGGGACGCCGCCGCCCTCCTCGAGTTCCACGCGGGGCCCGAGACGATGCGGCTCGACCGGGAGCTGCGCAAGGCGGTCGATTTCGCCGCCCCGCGAAAACGAATCGGCGTGGCCGACGTGGAGGCGACGCTCGGGATCACCGCAACCGCTTCGGTCTTCTAATGGGTCGACACGACCACCGCCGGGCGCGCCGCCGAGTCGGTCTCGCTCCTGCGCGGCATCCTCGCGGAAGGAGAGGAGCCGGTGCGGCTCCTGTTCCTGCTGACGCGGCAGATCCGGATGCTGATCCTGGGCAAGGCGCTGTCCCGCCAGGGAGTGCGCGGGCGCGACCTGGCGGCCGCGGTCGGATTCCCTCCTTTTCCCAGCTTGATCGAGAAGTTCCAGGGACAGATCGCCCGGTTCCCCGAAGCGGCCGGCCGGGGAGCCTACGGCAAGCTTCTGTCCGCCGATCGATCGATGAAGAGCGGGGGGCGTCCCGGCGCCGTCCTGGAGCGCCTTGTCCTCGATTTACGCGTGCTGGCGCCCGCGGACCTGCGCTCCCTGGCGCCTTCCAGGGGCCGATCATGACCGCCCCGGCGCACGAGAAAGTCCTGGTGATCGATTTCGGCGGGCAGACCTCGCAGCTGATCGCGCGGCGGGTGCGGGATCTCGGGGTCTACTGCGAGCTTCTAGGCTGTCAGGTCCCATCCGAGAAAATCCTCGAGGCCTCCCCGAAGGGGGTGATTTTATCCGGCGGTCCCGACTCCGTTTACCGGGACGGCGCCCCGCAGATCGAGGCGCGATTGCTGACCGCCGGCATCCCGATCCTCGGAATCTGCTACGGCATGCAGCTGATGGGCAAGGTCCTGGGCGGACGCGTGGTGGCCGACGCCGGGCGGGAGTTCGGCCGCGCCGACCTGCAGGTACTCCGCCCGCAGATCCCTCTGTTCGCCGGACTGCCCGAAGTTCAGCAGGTCTGGATGAGCCACGGCGATTCGCTCGAGGCGCCGCCTCCCGGCTTCGAGGTGACGGGGAAGACACAGCAGACACCGTGCGCCGCAATGGCAGACGAGCGTCGCTCGCTGTATGCCATCCAGTTCCATCCCGAAGTGGCGCACACGATCCACGGCCGCGATCTCCTGAGCAACTTCCTCTACCGGGTCTGCCGCTGCCGCGGCGACTGGAAGATCGCCTCTCTCACCGAAGAGCTGGCGGGCCGAGTGCGGGAGCGCGTGGGGCAGGGGAGCGTCGTCCTGGGCCTCTCGGGAGGCGTCGACTCCACCGTGGCCGCGGTCCTGATCCACCGGGCCATCGGCAAACGCTTGCACCCGATCTTTGTCGACACGGGGCTGCTGCGCAAGGACGAAGGGGACCAGGTGGAGGAGGCGCTCGGCCGGGGGCTGGGAATCCCGCTGACCCGGGTGGATGCCGGCGAGGAGTTCCTCGCGGCGCTGGCAGGAGTCGAGGAGCCGGAAGAGAAGCGGCGCCGGATCGGCAAGGTCTTCGTCGAGGTCTTCCAGCGCGAGGCAAAGAAAATCGGGCAGGTCGACTTCCTGGCCCAAGGGACCCTCTATCCCGATGTCATCGAATCGACCTCGTTTGCCGGCCCCTCGGCGGTCATCAAGACGCACCACAACGTCGGCGGGCTGCCCGAGACGCTGCATCTCAAGCTGGTGGAGCCGCTGCGCGAGCTGTTCAAGGACGAGGTCCGCAAGCTCGGGGCCGCGCTGGGAGTCCCGGCCGAGCTGCTGGGCCGGCATCCCTTTCCCGGCCCCGGACTGGCGGTGCGCGTCCTGGGAGAGATAACCCGCGAGCGGCTGGCCACGCTGCGTGAGGCCGACGCCATCTTCATCGCCGAGCTGAAAAGCGCCGGTTGGTACGACAAGACGGCCCAGGCCTTCGCCGTGCTGCTCCCGGTGAAAAGCGTCGGGGTGATGGGCGATTACCGCACCTACGAGAATGTCTGCGCCCTGCGCGCCGTGGTGACCGACGACTTCATGACGGCCGACTGGGCCCATCTTCCGCCCGAGCTGCTCGCCCACGTCTCCACTCGCATCGTCAACGAAGTCCGCGGCGTCAACCGCGTCGTCTACGACATCTCCTCCAAGCCCCCCGCCACCATCGAGTGGGAATAGCCGTGGCCGGCTCCCGCCGCGCGCGGGCGGAGCCGCGCTCTCGCCCCGTCGCTGAAGCACCCCTCAGGATCGGCATCAGCAGCTGCCTTCTCGGCGAAGAGGTGCGCTGGGACGGCGGGCACAAGCGCGACGTCTACATCAAGGATCTGCTGGGCCGCTTCTTCGAATGGGTCCCCGTCTGTCCCGAGCTGGAAGTGGGGATGGGCGTTCCCCGCGAGCCCATCCATCTGGCGGGGGACGCCGGGAAGGAGCGCCTCGTGGGGGTGCGCTCGGGAAAGGATTGGACCGCAGCGATGCAACGCTATGCGCGGCGCCGGGTGCGCCAGATGGAGCAACTCGACCTGTCGGGATATCTCCTCAAGAAGGATTCTCCCTCCTGCGGCATGGAGCGCGTACGAGTCTATCCTGCCCGGGGACCAGCCTCGCGCAACGGCGTTGGAGCCTTCGCGAGCGTCCTGATGGCGGGAATGCCGCTGCTTCCCGTGGAGGAAGAGGGACGCCTGCACGATCCGGCGCTCCGCGAGAACTTCATCGAGCGGGTGTTCGCCTACCGTCGTCTGCAGGATTGGATGACGGGGGGCTCGACCCGCTCCGGCCTGGTCGCCTTCCACACGGCGCACAAGTACCTTCTTCTTTCCCACAGCCCCCGCCACTACCAGGAGCTCGGTCGCCTGGTGGCCGCCGCCAAGCGGTATTCGCCGAAGCGCCTGGGCGAGCTCTATGCCCGATTGTTCATGGAGGCCCTGCGCATCCCCGCAACGGTGAAGCGCCACTCCAACGTTCTGCAGCACATCGCCGGATTCCTGAAGGAGCATCTTGGCCCGGACGAGAAGCAGGAGCTGCAGGGAATCCTCGACGATTACCGCAAGGGATGGATCCCGCTTGTGGTGCCTCTGACCCTCCTCAGCCACCACGTGAATCGGCACCAGATCGACTACATCCTCGACCAGGCCTACCTGCATCCCCACCCCAAGGAGCTGATGCTCCTCAACCACGCTTAAGCTGCCCATTCGGGTGAGGATCAATTTGATCCATACCTGAAACTGAGAAACATCCTGTGTGAACACAAGGCTTTCCTGCAGAGCTGGTCCATCCTTGGAGCATTTTGCTCCATCGCTCCATCGGTCACTAGGCATGCCTTCCTTTTCCACGCACCGGATGTGAACCTCCCGTCTTGCTTCATGTTGGACGGCGCTCGCCGTTCTCCCTACTGCATGGCAGAGCCATTGCATGGACCTCTTCCCAACAGCTCTCTCTTTCAGTCGATTGCGCCATGAAGCGCGGGGAGGTTTCTGATGCGACGGGTTGCGCGCGCCAGAGTTCCGATCTTTGCAACGGTGTTGCTGCTCGGCCTGGGTGGCCTAGCCTGGGGCTCGATTTCCGTGGATTCCGTCAACGACGAAGCCGCCATAGCCGGTGGCGCGGCCTGCGGAAACCGGACCGGCGCTGGTTTTGCTGCGTCATGGGCGGACCGGCCTGCCGGCGCCTGTGCTCTCGACGTACCTCCAAAATGGGGGGCCGCCTCAATCAACGTGCTCGACATTGGAACTGCGACTCTCCAGACCGGCGTCAATTTCACTCGCCCCAGCTCCCCAACGGTTAACTTCCCGGTGCAATCCTCCGGGGGGGGAGGCTGCGGATCGATCGACATCTGCAACTGTGACAGCGCCGAAGTCCTCAGTGCCCGGGTCTTCAACAGCTACAAGCGAAGAGCCTGCAGCGCTCCCTGCGCCATGGCCGGATGTCCGACACCCCTGGCCAGCTATCAAGTGGAGCAAAAGATTGGCGCGGGCGGAACCTGGACGCTTTGCACCGGCCTAGGCGACTGCCCCGACATCGCTCCTGACCAGGCCGCCCAGACTTTCCTCCGCATCAGCAGGACAGACGCGGGTGCCAAGTGTGGGTTCGTGGTCATCCGCGAGCCACAAATCCCCGGCACGGCCGGGACCGCCTATGTGCGGCTGGAGGCCGACAATCCCTGCGGGCTCTGGTCGAACTGGGCCGTCCCGACCTCCGGCAACACGGGGACCGACCTGAACCTCGTCAACCTCATTCAGATCAAGAGGAACGGGATCAACGGGTTGATAAAGTTCGACATCATCACGACGCCAGGCGCAGCTCCCATTACCCGCACTGTGACTACGGCGGCGGTCGACTCGAATACGACCGTGGCGAACAACATCAAGACGCAATTGGAGGGCGCAGGAGTGGGGTTCCGGATCAGCGTCGCGGCGAACGCGGCGGCCGGGGGATCCGTTCTGGATACGTTTGCGGGTTCGCCTTACGAGGTAGGGCAGCCCGTCGTGGTCGTCGAGAATGCCGGCTTCAGGGTCGCGGCCATCCATATAAAAGTGGTCAGTGGTCAGGAAGCGATAATGGAGGACCTCACTCCGGATCCCTCTGTTCCCACGCTGAGCGA
>DASTZC010000255.1 GCA_035764505.1 Candidatus Polarisedimenticolia bacterium | reverse complement strand
TTCAATTGTGACGGCCGGGGGGACTGGTGGCTCTCGCGCGATTTTGAAGTAAATGCGCTAGTGTTCGCGCGTTTATTGCTTTCGCAGTATTTCCCATGGGTCACATCCTGTCCTTCAAACGCCCCCGTCCGGCCATCCCGCCGCCTGTAACTGGTGTTGTGCATCCAAGGCGCGTGTGACTGACCCGCTTGCGTTGGAGCGGCTCCGGTGCGAACGAAAAAGTGTCTTGTGGTCGAAGCCGGACTCCATCGTTCGTAACGAACGCTGGACTTCGAATTTTGAAGCTCGACACCACAAGCGATCCTTTTCGACCGTAGAACGGTCGCAGCGATCACCTGGAGTTGTTTCCCATTCCCGGGTTCGAGTTGTGCCGCCGACAGCTTTGCAATGGCTGCGAACGAAAGCTTTGGAACGAATCCGCGAAAGGTCGAAATATGCCGAAAACAATAAATGAGTGAACACTAGCGCATTTACTTCAAAATCCGGTGAAGACACCCAGACCTCCAGGCTCCCAAAGCCCCGGGTTCGGACGCGAGTCGGCCCTGGCCGGTCGCGCCCTATGAGATGGCTACCTTATAATGCCGTCCCGGCCGCACCCCCCCGCGGCCAGACCCGTCTCCCGGAGAGCCATGCCCGCCCACCCCGGACAAAGTCTCGGCCACTACCGCATCGAGCGCCTGACCGGCGTCCACCAGCTGGCCCTCGCTGCCGAAGCCGCGGTGACGCCATGAGCCTCGCACCGGGCACGCGTCTCGGCCCCTACGAGATCGTCGGCCCGCTGGGCGCCGGCGGCATGGGCGAAGTCTACCGGGCCAAGGACACGCGTCTCGGCCGCGAGGTCGCGGTGAAAGTCCTGCCGCAGCACCTCAGCGAATCGCCGGAGGTGCGCGCCCGCTTCGAGCGCGAGGCCCGCACCGTCTCCAGCCTCAACCACCCGCACATCTGCACGCTGCACGACGTCGGCCAGGAAGGGGGCGTCGACTACCTGGTCATGGAGCTGGTGGAAGGGGAGACTCTTGCCTCGCGCCTGGAGCGCAGCGCCCTTCCGATGCCCGACGTGCTGCGCATCGGCATCCAGATCGCCGACGCGCTGGACCGGGCGCACCGCGCCGGCGTGGTGCATCGCGACCTCAAGCCGGCCAACATCATGCTGACCCGCGCGGGCGCCAAGCTGATGGATTTCGGCCTGGCGCGCGCGACGGGACCGGGCGGCACCCCGATCGGCGGCAGCGGCGCCACTCTGGCCACCATGACCCACTCGCCCACCGTGGCGCAGCCTCTCACCGCCCAGGGCTCGATCCTCGGCACCTTCCAGTACATGTCCCCGGAGCAGATGGAAGGCGGCGAGGCCGACGCGCGCAGCGACCTGTGGGCCCTGGGCTGTGTCCTCTACGAGATGGCCACCGGTCACAAGGCCTTCGCCGGCAAGGGGCAGGCGTCGCTCATCGGCGCCATCATGAACTCCGAGCCGCCGCCCATGACCGGGATCGTGCCGTTGACGCCGCCCGCCCTGGAGCGCCTGGTCAAGGCCTGCCTGGCCAAGGATCCCGAGGAGCGCATTCAGACCGCACACGACGTCCGGCTGCAGCTCGAATGGATCCGCGATGCCGGCTCGCAGGCCGGCGTGCCGGCCCCCGTCGCGGCGCGCCGCCGGGGCCGCGAGCTGATCGCCTGGATGGTGGGCGCTCTGGGTCTGGCGGCCGCGGCCGTCATGCTCGTCATCCACCTGAGCACTACTACAGAGGACGAAGCCTTCCAGCTCTCGATCGTGCCGCCGGCCGGCACGAACCTCAGCCCCTTTTCGTCCGTCATGGGCATCTCGCCGGACGGCCGCAAGGTGTTCTTCGCCGCCGAAAGAGAGGACCAGGCCTGCATCTACTTGCGGGCACTCGGATCCGAAACGGCGACGCCCCTGCCGGAAATCGAGAACCCCACTACGGGGCCGGGTTCGGGGGCGTTCATAGGTGGGGCGGTGTTCTGGTCTCCCGACAGCCGCTACCTCGGCTACGCCACTGTCGCCGGCAAGCTCAACAAGATCCCCGCGGGAGGAGGCGAGCCCACCAAGATCTGCAACGTGAAGTGGGCCCGCGGCGCCTCCTGGGGCAGCCAGGATCAGATTGTCTTCGCGCCGGCGCCCGAAGGTCCCCTCTACGCCGTCCCGGCGGCCGGAGGCCAGCCCACCCAGGTTACCGAGCTCGACGCGGCCCGGCACCAGACTTCCCATCGATTTCCTTCCTTCCTGTCGGACGGAGAGCATTTCGTCTATGTGGCGCTTCCGGGCGGGCCGGACGGCATGGAGATCTTCGCCGGGTCGCTGAAATCGAAAACCGCGAAGAAGATCCTCAACGCCGACTCTGCGGCCGTCTATGCCGAGCCCGGCTATCTCCTCTTCAGGCGGGAGGGGAAGATCCTGGCCCAGCCCTTCGACGCCGGACGGCTGGAGACCAGCGGCGCGGCCGTGGCCATCGCCGACGCGCCGCCCCGCACCAACCTCGACGCCGAGCCCGTGGTCTCCGCCTCGGGCAACCGGCGGCTGGTTTTCCTGCGCAGCGGCGCCGTCACGAGGCGATTGGAGTGGCTCGACCGCAGCGGCGCAGCCCGCGGCACGGTGCCGCTTCCTCCCGGGTCCTGGAGGATGTTCGCGCTCTCTCCCGACCAGCGGATGGCAGCCGTGATGAACGAGTCCGACATCTGGCTGATCGACTTGGTGCGCTTCATTCCCACTCGCTTCGCCCCTACCTTCTCGAAAGAGTCGAACGTCGTCTGGTTCAAGGACAGCCGGCGTCTGGCCTTCTCTTCCAACCAGAGCGGCCGGGCCGAAATCTACGTCGGCAGCGCTTCCGGCACGGGCGAGCCGGAGCTGGTCCCCACGACCGACGCCCAGTTCAAGAATGTGTGGGACGTCACGCCGGACGGCAAAACCCTGATCATCGGCGTCCTGGGCGCGAACAACACCTGGGATCTGTGGACCCGGTCTCTCGAGGAGGGCGGGAAGTCCGAGGTCTACCTGGCCAGCCCGGGACATGAGCTGGGGGCGAAGCTTTCACCGGATGGCCGCTGGTTGGTCTACCAGAGCGATGAATCGGGGGATCCCGAGATCTACGTCCAGTCTTTCCCGGTGCCCGGCCACAAGATGCGCATCTCCGTCGATGGAGGAACCAATCCAGGGTGGACCAGGGGCGGCAAGGAGCTCCTGTACGCCAAGGGCGACACCGTCATGTCCGTGCCGATCAAGCTGGGCACGGAGCTCGAGCCCGGCGTCCCTCGGCCCCTGATGACCGGTCCCGAGGGGACGACGGGAGGCGACGTCACCGCCGACGGCGAGCGCTTTCTGGTGACCACGGGCCCGCCGCCCGAGCGCGACCTCCGCGTCATCCTCGAGTGGCCTGCAGTCCTCAAGCATTGAGCCGATGCACTTCTCGCTGCGATCCTGCCTACTGCCTGCTCCCTGGCTCGTGGGATTTCATTTCGGCTGATTCTGGCCGGCGGGATCCAGCAGCTGCCGGATGACGGCCATGATCTGGGGGCACAGTACCCCGCTACAGGTGAATCGGGAGGCCCGCTGGCCGAAGGGAAGCGCTAGAAGTCTCTGGATTTCCGCAAGACCCCGCTGCCCTTCGCTCAAGCTTGTCTGTAAGTGAGCCCGATCATCGAGACAGGCTTGAAGATTGTTCTGATCGCCAGGAAATGGATCACAGACATCACCCAGGCCGTCTCCATCCCGGTCCGATTGGTCTGCATTCGATGCGCCAGGACAGTTGTCGGACTCATCCGGCACTCCGTCTCCATCGGAGTCAGCCAGTTCGCAAGGTGGAGACTGGAATTCACCGAGTTGCCGGATGCCGTCATGGTTGGCATCGACCCAGAAGGGAAAAGAAGTATTGCCGGACCCAGGCAATGTATCCAGCATCCAGTTCCCGTTCTTGTCCTCGGAGTCGAACCGGCCGTTGAACCTCGTGCCAGGAAGGAATCCGTCGGGACATAGCTCGGGATTGCCGCAGGGAATCCCAACATCCTCGCTCGGATCGACAATTCCGTTAGAATTCACATCACTTTCGAAGTCCAGCAGGCCGTTGCAGTTCAGGTCCTCTCGCTGCGACCCTTCGCAACCCCAGGGCGGCGTGAGACGGCCGTCCAGGTCGGCATCTTCGCCATAACCAATGATGGTTGGATCCCAGGGAGCGGGAGCGCCCCACGGCGGGAAGCAGAAGGGTTGGCCGGTGTTGGGGTCGTTCAGGCAGCCATCCAGGATTCCATTGTGATTGAGGTCTTCGAAGATGTCGTACCGACCGTCACGGTCGGTATCCTCGCATTGGGCCATTGCCGGTCGAGCCGCAAGAGCAATCGCCGACAGCAGGATTGCGAGCATGGATAGATGACGCGCGGCGCGGCTGAAACCAGCGAGATGGCGAGACTTGTCACGAGTCCAGTGAGTCATGATCCCTCCAGGCCAAGCGCAGTTCCCCGCAGCTCGATGGAGCCCGGGGGGAAGGCCTGTCATGTCGTTGAACGAAGCACCTTCTGGATACGCCTGGCTGCCATCCTTGTCAATGCCGGCGCGTCGAGCGGCGCGGAGCCTGCACAGCGCCGGCCTGCAACCCGCCCCCAAACGGCGCGAAGGGACGGGAGTCCCGCTAGCGCTTCGGGGGCGAGGCCAAATCCATCGCCGCGCTGCAGCAACAACTAGGAGAGCTTCAATTGTGACGGCCGGGGGGACTGGTGGCTCTCGCGCGATTTTGAAGTAAATGCGCTAGTGTTCGCGCGTTTATTGCTTTCGCAGTATTTCCCATGGGTCACATCCTGTCCTTCAAACGCCCCCGTCCGGCCATCCCGC
>DASTZC010000254.1 GCA_035764505.1 Candidatus Polarisedimenticolia bacterium | reverse complement strand
CAACGAGACGGTGGCGGTGGTGGTGAACGATCCGCGCTACGCGGCGGGAGCGACCTGCTCCCCGACGGGTAACGCGGGGGCCCCCGACGTCATCCAGATCAATGCCTGGTCGAACTCGGAGCCGTTCCCCGGCGAGGTCATTTCCCTGACCGAGACCGGCAATGCCACCGGAATCTTCCGCGGGAACGTCCCCATCTCCGGGATCTTCAACTCCGCCGGGGTGGTCTTCACAACCCCGGGGCTGGAGACCAACCTGTTCTTCGCCTACGAGGACAACCTTTGCGACTCGAACGAAAACCACAAGGCCGGTCAGAGCGATTTCGACAACCTGGACGGTGACGGAATCCAGGCGGCCTCCGGCCGGGACGGCATCTGCGGCACGGACGATGACATCCCCGGTCTGTTCGGAGCCGACGGTCTGTGCGGCTTCAACCCCAGCACGAACGCCATCGATGATACCGGTGACAACTGCGCGCTGGTGTACAACAACCTGCAGGTCGACGCGGACGGCGACAAGGTGGGCGGCAACGACACCGCCGGCGGCGTCTACTTCGGCTGCGATAACTGCCCTCTGACCTACAATCCGGACCAGGCCGACGGCGACCTGGACGGCGTCGGGAATGCCTGCGACTGGGACGACGTCGACGGCGACGGCATCATCAACAGCGTGGACAACTGTCCCGACTGGGCGAATGCCGGCCAGCAGGTTTCCAACGGCGCACCGCCCCGCGGCGAGGATTGCGACGGCGACGGCACCGGAAGCGAGCCGCCCGATGACCTCGACGGCATTCCGACCGTCTCCGACAACTGCACCCGGACCGCGAACCCGGGCCAGGCCGACACCGACGGTCCCGCCGGTGGCTTCGTGCAGGCCCTGGGCGACGCCTGTGACGGCGATTGCCAGGGTGCCTGTGTGGGCGGACCCACGCCGGGCCGGCGCTGCGCCTTCACCTCGGAATGCGGCGCGGGCGGCACCTGCGGCGGCCGCGTCTGCTCGACCGTCGACGATGATGCCGATGTCGATGGTGTCAAGGACACCCTCGACAACTGCCCCGTCACCAGCAATCCGACCAGTCTCCCCGGCTCGGATCCGCCGGTGCAGTCCGACGACAACTTCAACGGCATCGGCAACGCCTGTGATCCCGCGGGGAATTTCGACGAGAACCTCGACGGCCTGCCGGACGATGTGGCGAACGGTCCTTTCTTCGCCATGGCCGCCTCCTGCAAGAACGTCCCGCTGGCAAGCCTGGTGGTGATCTCCACCCTGGTCCGCGACCGGGCCGAGCTGAAGACCTGCACCGGCGGGCCCACGGTCGCCGCCTGCGTGGGGGGTGTGAACGTGGGGCGTGCCTGCACCTCCGGCGCGGATTGCCCCGGCTCCAGCTGCGGTGCCGCGGCGGCCAACTCCTGCGGCGACGGCGACGCTTTCGGCGACCCGGGGGAGCGAGTCCGCCTCGCCCTGTTCCTGCAGAACAACAGCGGCTTCAACCTCACCGGCATCAACCTGGCGCTCACCACGGCCGATCCCGACATCGCCTGCATCCTCGACACCAACATCGCCATCCCGGCGCTTGCCAACGGCGCCACGATGGATACCCGGACCCTTGCTCCGGGCGACGACCCGGCGCAGCCCACCGACGGCCGGTTCTTCGAGGCGGTCATCGCGCCCACCGCCCAGACCGTCAATCCGCTGCAGGCGGCGCGCGGCAGCTTCAGCCTGGCGCTGAATGCCAACGAGGCGGGCGGCGTCGCCTCGCCCGTCTCCCTGTCGATCCTGCTCGATCTGGATGTCCCGGGAGGCGCTCCGATCTACATCACTCCGACGCGCTGCAGCGGGGAAGTGGCGGGTGTCCCGCTGAGCCAGGTCGGCAACGTCTGCACCACCGACGCCGATTGCAGCGCCGTGGCCGGCTCCTGCCGCGCCGGAATCGTGTTCGAAAACTTCGAGACCCAGGGTCCCTCGCCCACCGGCACGGGTGGAGTCAGCCAGAACAACGATTTTTCCCTCAGCATCGGGTTCATCGAGCGCAACGCCGCCGTCGATTCCGACACGACGATGGTCGGCAAGGCCTGCTATGGATTCATCGAGGTCCTGGGCCGCACCCCGCCGAGTGGCTGTGAGATCGACCCCGATTTCCAGACCGACTGGCATTTCGAGATCGCGGGTGCTGCTCCGAACCCCAAAGCGTTCAAAGGCAACAAGTCGGCCCACTTCGGGCGGCATACGCTCGCCACGGGTGTTCTGGAGCGCGCCGGCGACACGACGCCGCACCGCGAGATCGAGGCGTTCGTGACTCGACCCATCAATCTCACGCCCTTCCCGACGTCGGGTGATCTTCTTCTCAGCTTCTGGCACATCGCCAGCTTCGCGGATGATAACCGCATCGGCTTCCAAATCGGCCAGGCCGGCGACCGCGCCGATGTCCAGATAGCGGTCGACACCGATCCGACCGCCGCCGACAACTTCAGCCGGTGGCAGAAGCTGGTCCCGTACCAGAACGTCTACGACCACACCAGCCAGGTCTTCTCCTGGTTCGGGTATTGCGAGTTCACGCCGACCGACGCCGCCAAGCCTTCGAACCCGAACGTCTTCGGGGAGACGATGTGCTTCCCCGACGGCGTCTGGTCGCATTCGGGCAACGTCATCGGGAGCAACACCCAGTCCATCGGCCAAGCCCAGGGGCCCGGTGTCCTGGGCAGCGCCGGCGACGGCGTCTGGGTCCAGTCGAAATTCGACCTGTCAACCTATCTCGGCCAGCGCGTTAAAATCCGCTGGATCGCCAATATCTGGGAGTTCGGAATCGGCTGGAACTCGTACATGGAGCCTCCGGCCGGCACCAACCCCTTCGATATCGGCGTCTCGGACGACGGCTGGTGGGTGGACGCCATCCATATCACGGGCGCCATCACGGCGCCTTTCTCTCCCATCGTCGATCCCACGACGATTCCGCTGACGACCCAGTGCCCGGCTACGGCCGCAGCCAATTGCGACCAGTCGCTCGGCAGCAACGGCTTCACGGTCAGCTTCACCGTGGACGACACCGACCAGGACGGCGTCATCAGCCCCGGCGAGCAGATCACCCTCGACGCCTCTCAGACGCTCAATCCCGGAGGCTGCGCCGACGGCGTGCCCCAGTTCCGCTTCTCCCGCATCAACGGGCCGACGACGGTCCTCCAGGACTGGTCGACCGACCCGACGATCCAGCTCAGCAACGAGGTGGACGGCGACAACTACGGCGTCGAGGTCCGCTGCAGCTCGGATTTCTCCTGCACCACCGCCCTGGTCAGCCCGCCGCTCGGCGCCGCCGGCTGCGCCCCGTTGGGCCTCCGGATAGCCGAGCCTCCGGTCGCCCCCTGCACCGGCAACAACTCGGTCGCCGGCCAGTGCCTGCCGGGCTTCACCACCTGGACCTTCGGACCTTCTTGCGCCGCTCTTGGCGCGGGCGCTTCTCTGATCTGTGCCACGACACACAACTGGGAGCATCACAACGATCCGGACGGCGTTCCCGCAGGCCAGGTGTGTCACGCTCGCGCCCCGCAGCTGTGGGGGAACTCGTTCATCTCCACGGGTCCGTTGACTATTCCGCCACCCACCATTACATGGGGTCCCATTGCCGGCGCGGTGTGCAACACGCCGATTGGGACGGGGTTTTCGCCCAACAGCTGCGACGTCTCGCCCGGGGGTCCGCCCATTACGGTTCCCGTGGGGCCGGTTCCGGCCGACATTACCTGCGGTGATCCGGCGGTGCCTCCGCCCAACACGGTGACCTTCTACCTGGCCGGCTACCACACGGTGGTCTCCGGGGCTGCCTGCACAGCGCCGGTGCCCGCGCCTCCGCCGTCGGTTGTCAACATCGACTACGCAGGCTCCACCGACTGCTACCGCTGGGACGACGACTCCGCCGTGGGCGGCAACTACACCCCGGTGCTCTCGACCGGCTGCCCGTAGAAGCGAACGAGTTTTCACGTCGAGCGGGGCCTTCGGGCCCCGCTTTTTTCTTGGGCGAAGCTCCAGACCAGGCTTCGGATGGACACTCGGAAGGTGCCTGGCACCCGCGACGCGGTAACCTTTGGGACAGCAGGGTGCTCCCGTCGGCCTCCGCCGACCGCCGCCGCCTGATATAATCCGCCTCCGGAAGCCAGCCCGCGACGCGCCCATCAGGAAAGCGCCATGGAATTCGAGCCGGTCATCGGCCTGGAAGTTCACGCCCAGCTGCTGACGCAGTCGAAGATCTTCTGCCCCTGCTCGACCCGGTTCGGCAATCCTCCCAACACCAACACCTGCCCGGTCTGCCTCGGGATGCCGGGGGTCCTTCCGGTCCTCAATCGCATGGCGGTGGAGCTGGCGCTGCGCGTGGGGCTCGCGGTGGGCTGCGACATCCGCTCCAAGAGCCTGTTTGCGCGGAAGAACTACTTCTATCCCGACCTGCCAAAGGGGTATCAGATCTCGATGTACGACCAGCCGCTGTGCCTGGGCGGTTCCGTCACGATCGAGACGGGGGGGACGCGCAAGCGGATCGGGCTGACACGCATCCACCTGGAGGAGGACGCCGGCAAGTCGATCCATCAGCCGGGCGAGGACCGGACGCTGGTGGATCTCAACCGCGCGGGGGTGCCGCTGATCGAGCTCGTCAGCGAGCCCGATCTGGCGAGCCCGCAGGAGGCCCATGCTTATCTCACGGCGCTGCGCACGCTGCTGCTTTATCTGGGGGTGTGCGACGGCAACATGGAGGAAGGCTCGCTGCGCTGCGACGCCAACGTGTCGGTGCGCCCGAAAGGCGAGACGAAGCTGGGCACCAAGGTGGAGCTGAAGAACCTGAACTCGTTCCGCTTCATCCAGAAGGCGCTGCAGTTCGAGATCGAGCGGCAGAGCGGGCTGCTGCGGGCCGGCAAGCCGGTCGCGCAGGAGAGCCGCCTGTACGACGCCGACGCCGATGTCACCGAGACGATGCGCGGTAAGGAGGAGGCGCACGACTATCGCTACTTCCCCGAGCCCGACCTCCTGCCGCTGCGGGTGGAGGAATCCTGGCTGGAGGAGGTCCGCGCGTCGCTGCCCGAGCTGCCGCTGGAGCGGCGCGACCGCCTGGTCTCCGAATACCAGCTCCCGGCGTACGATGCCGACGTCCTGACCACCACGCGCGAGCTGGCCGATTATTTCGAGGTGGCTGCAAAGGCCAGCGCCAATCCCAAGGCCGCGAGCAACTGGGTGATGGGGGAGGTGCTGCGCAAGCTCAAGGAAGCGAAAGCCGACATCGCGCAGTGCCCGGTCTCTCCGGAAGCGCTGGCCGAGCTGATTGGCTTGATCCTGTCCGGGACCCTCAGCGGCAGCCTGGCCAAGGAGGTCTTCGAGGAGATGTGGACCACGCGCCAGCCGGCGCCGGAGATCGTCCGGGCGCGCGGACTGACGCAGATCAGCGACGAAGCGGAGCTGCTCACCGCCATCGATCAGGTCATCGCGGCCAATCCGGGACCTCTGCAGCAGTACCGCGCCGGCAAGGCCGCCACCTTCGGCTTCTTCATGGGGCAGGTGATGAAGGCCACCAAGGGAAAGGCCAATCCCGCCATGATTCAGAAGCTCCTCACCGATCGGCTGAAGGATTCCTGACCCCGGCGAGCGCGGCGCGGGCCGCCCCAGCCGCTCCTCACGGATACATCCCCCACAGCATGATTGCGGGCCGCGGGCCGCGAGCCGGGGGCACTTGCATCCTCCGGCGAATATGACTAAAGTATAAATCCGGTCATGGGTCAAATGAGACAAATCGCCCGGCGCGAAGATATCGCCGACCTGATTCTGGACGGGGTGGACACCCTGCTGGCCCGTTACGGTTATCGCAAGATGACGATGGAAGACCTGGCTCAGGAGGTGGGGATCGGGAAGGGAACGGTCTACCTGCACTTCCCCGGCAAGGAGGACCTGGTCCTCGCCCACATCGATCGCATCGTCGAACGGCTGCTGGAGCGCCTGCGGGAAATCCACCGCGAGCCGATGGCGCCGCGCGAGCGGCTGCGGCGGATGCTGATCACCCGGGTCATGTTCCGCTTCGACAGCGTCGGACACTATACCCAGAGCTTGAACGACCTCCTCTCCGCGCTGCGGCAGTCCTTCCTCGCCCGGCGCCAGCGCCACCTCCAGAAGGAGGTCGCGGTGTTCGCCGAGGCTCTCGAGGAGGGGCGCGCCGCCGGCGCCTTCCGCTTCGACGATGCGAAGGGCACTGCCCAGGCGCTGCTGTGGGCGACCAACTCCCTGCTCC
>DASTZC010000253.1 GCA_035764505.1 Candidatus Polarisedimenticolia bacterium | reverse complement strand
GGCGCTCAGGCTTCCCAGCAGGGTCACCGCCAACGTGGTCAGCATCGTGGCCGCTCCGAAACCGGCGGCGACCAGCAGAACGCCCCCCATGCCGAGCTGCGCGGCGCTCGCCAGCAGGATGGGAAATGCCAGGGCACAGGGACTGACTCCGATCACCACCACCAGGGACACTCCGGTGAGGCTTCCTTTGAACCAGCGCTCCAGGAGATGTCCGTGATGATGTCCCGGTTCCCCTTCCGAGTGAGATTCGGCCCCAGGATGGGGCGGGTGATGACGCCGCTCGCGCAGCCAGGAGGCCATGCCGTAGCCGAAGCCGAAGATCGCCAGGGCCCCCGAGCTGAGCACCCCGAGCGTCTCGCCGAGCCGGTGCGCCAGCGCCTGCGCTCCGCTGCGACCGAGGGCGTAGGTCCCGACCCCCAGCCCGATCGCCAGCAGGACGTGCAATGCCCCGCTGGCCGAGGCCAGCGCCAGCGTCTTGGCCACGCGCCAGCCGCGCGACTTCCCCATCAGGACGAACGGCAGCCAGTGATCGGGAATCAGCGCATGCAGGCCCGCCGTGGCGCTGGCGGCGACGAGGTAGACGAAAGTGGCGGGATCCAGCGACCTCTCAGGCGTCATGATCCGCGGGCGGCGATGGGGCGGCGGATCGCGGCTCCCAATCGCGCTCGTGCACCAGCGCCCAGGCTTCGCAGACGCTGGCGGGATGGAGGCGGCAGTAGACGTAGCGCGACAGGTGCAGCGGTTGCTTCAGCTTGAGGACCAGGGACTGGCGGCGGAACATCGGCGGCGTCACCACCGCCGCTTCGACCGCGTCGGCGGACAGCGGCACGAACCGCAGATAGCGCCGCACCGAGATCTGCCTTCCCTCCCAGCGGATCTCTCCCGAGCGGGTGGTGACCGGCCACAGCGCCGCAATCAGAAAGAGGGCCGACAGAAAATGGAGGGGGCTTCGGGAGAGCACGCCCGCCGACAGCAGGACCGGCAGGATCGACCAGCCCAGGATCACCGCCACGCGCCGCATGCGGAAGCCGGTGCCGAACGTGATGTTGCCGCGCCGGGCCGGAGCGGCCGGACAGGTCGGCGAAACGGCACCCGCGTGAGCGGCCATCAGAACCTGGCCGCCAGATCCCCGAGGTTCTGCACCACGAGGTCCGGCCGGATCCCGGAGCGCTCCACGAGATCCTTGCGATACTTCCCGGTCTGCACCAGGATGCCGGTCAGTCCGGCGTCTTGAGCTCCCTTGACGTCGTTCTCGATGTCGTCGCCCACCATGGCGATCTGCTCCGGGGGGAAGCCCATCCCATCCATGGCCACGCGGAAGAAATCGGCAGAAGGCTTTCCCACCAGGCGCGCCTTGATCCCGGTGGCATACTCGAGAGCCACCACGAAGGGACCCGCATCCAGGACCAGCTCGTCGCGCACCTTCCAGAACCGATCTTTCTGCAGCGCGATCATCTCGGCACCGGAGAGGACCGCCTGGAAGGCGCGGTTGAGCGTGGCGTAATCGAAGCCCGCCGCCAGATCGCCGACTACCACCACCTGCGGATCCCGGTCGACGGCGACGATCCCGTCGAACTCGCGGCGGGCATCCTCCTTCACCAGGAGCAGGCAGCGCGTCTGCGGACGGCGCAGCAGCTCCTTCGCCGCCACATAGGGCGTGTTGACGACCTGGTCCTCACCGACCTCGATTCCCAGGCCCGCCAGGCGCCGCACCAGCGAGGCGCGGCTGCGGGCGGTGGCGTTGGTGGCGAACCGGAAAGGGACGTGCTTCTGCTGCAGCCAGCGGATGGCGTAGACCGAATCGGGGATCACCTCTTCATCGTCGTAGACGACCCCGTCCAGATCGATCAGCAGTCCTTTGATGTCACGCTCGCCCATCCGGCCCTCCTTCCAGCGCTTTCTCATCTCCGGCCAGCAGATCCAGCAGCGGCCGCGCCTTGTCGAGCGTTTCCTGATACTCCGATTCGGCAACGGATTCCGACAGCACCGCGCCGCCGACCTGCAGCTCGGCCAGGCCAGAGCGGACCAGCAGCGTCCGGATGACGATGTTCAAGTCGAGATCCCCGTCCAGGGAGAAGTACCCCAGCGAGCCGGAATAGATTCCTCTCTCGACCCCCTCCAGCTCGTCGATGATCTCCATGGAACGCAGCTTCGGGGCTCCGGTCATCGAGCCGCCCGGGAAGAGCGCCTGCACCAGGTCGACCCCGTCGGCCTCTTCGCGCAGCCGGCCGGTGACCCGCGAGACGAGATGGTGCACGCTCGGCAGCGTCTCCACCGCGCACAGCTCCTCGACCCGGACGCTGCCGGGGACGCACACCCGGCCCAGATCGTTGCGCGCCAGATCGACAATCATCACATTCTCGGCGCGCTCCTTCACCCCGGCCCGCAGCGCCACCACGGCGGCCGCGTCACCGCTCGCGCTGCCGGCGCGGGCCCGGGTCCCCTTGATCGGGCAGGTCTCGGCCGTCCGGCCGGAAAGGCGCACGAAGCGCTCCGGCGAGGCGCACAGCACCGTCCCCTCCGGCAGAGGCAGATAGGCGCCGAAGGCGCTGGGATGCGCCTCGACCAGCCGGCGGTAGAGCGCCGGCGGATCCCAGGATCCTTCCACTTCGATGCGATGCGAGAGATTCACCTGGTAGATGTCTCCAGCGGC
Source organism: Candidatus Polarisedimenticolia bacterium (assembly GCA_035764505.1). Lineage (NCBI taxonomy): Bacteria > Pseudomonadati > Acidobacteriota > Candidatus Polarisedimenticolia > Candidatus Polarisedimenticolia bacterium. The sequence continues at coordinate 4,427 of DASTZC010000253.1, read as the reverse complement.
CAGGTATTCACGCGCCTTTTCGATGCGCCACAGGTATTCGCGCTTCGGGGTGAGGTAGCGCGCCGCTCCCTTCCCTTCGCCGCCGTCGCGCGGCTTGCGCTCGCGGGTTTCCTCACACCGCCGGCGCAGCCGGTCCAGATCCATCCGGCGCTTCTGGCGGCGGCGCGCGTCGCCTTTCACGCCGACGCCCGAGGCCACCAGGTGAGTGGTGCCGGCGCGATGATCCACCACGATCGCATGGTCGTAGAAAGCCAGGTGCAGGTCGGGCCAGGAAGAAGGGGCCAGCGTCCCTCCCGGACGGGCGCCGGTGAATTGCCGCAGCCCATAGCCGAGGTAGCCGATCGCGCCGCCCACGAAGGGAACCCCGGGCAGCTTCTCGACGAGATGCTCGTCCAGGACGCCGCGCAGAACGGGAAAAGGATCTCCCGTGAAGACACTCTCGCGCTCCAGGCCCCGCAGGCTTCCTCTTCCACGATGCCAGCGCAGGACCAGGAATGGATCTGAGGCCAGGATCGAATTCCTTCCCGCCTCGGAGCTGCTCTGCAGCAGGACCGGCAGATTCGCCGAGGCCATTTCGCCCAGCAGCGCGAGCGGGTCGATGGCTCCCGGCAGGCGGTGCGCCTCCACGGCGGCGACCGGCCGGAGCGTCATGGCTGCGCCCCGCCGCATTCGCTGTCCACCAGCTCCTGAATGGCGGCCGCCAGATGCAGGGCGATCGGGCCCGACCGGCCCGTCCCCACACTCCGCCCATCCAGGCGGCCCACCGGCAGGACTCCCCAGGAAGTATTGGTCAAGAACACCTCTTCCGCCGCGTGCAGCTCCTCCGTCCCGTAGCGTCCCTCCTCCCAGGCGATGCGGCGATTCTCCGCCAGCTCTAGGACGACGCCTCGCGTCACCCCTTGCAGGATGCCGCATTCGAGGGAGGGGGTCTGCAGCTTCCCGGCGCGCACCATGAAGAGGTTGCTGGCGGTCCCTTCCCTGAGAACGCCGTCGCTGCCCAGCAGGATCGCCTCCCGCGCCCCCGCCTCCTCCGCCTCCATCCGCGCCAGGGCGAGATGGATGCGGCTGATCGACTTGAGCGCCGGGTCGAGGTTGTCCCGGCCGGTCTGGCGGATTCTCGCCACGACGGCCGCCACCCCTTCGCGCAAGGTCTCGGAGGGGACGGGCGGTGCCTGGCCGAGGGCGATGATCACGCAGGGAGCGGCTCCGGCGAGACGCTCGAACCCGGGTCCGCCCTCGCCTCGCGTCACCGTCAGCCGGACCCTCGCTTCCTTCAATCCGTTGGCGGAGGCGCAGGCGAGGATCGCCTCGGCAAGTGCCGCGGACGCCAGTGGCAGGCTGATGCGCGCCAGCGACAGCGATTGCCAGAGTCTCTGCTCGTGCTCGCGCCAGCGGAACAATCGGCCGTGCCGCAGCAGGAGCGTTTCGTAGACGCCGTCTCCCAGGAGCAGGCCGCGATCGAAGACCGAGACGCGCGCTTCGGCGGCCGGCAGGATGCTCCCGTTGATCCAGACGAGCGGCGCCCAGCCGCGGGGCGAGCCGGAGGAGGGAGCCACGTCAGGCGCGGGCAGGGGCGCCGGATCCCGTCGCGACCGTCGCCGTCCCGATCGGCCGGTACAGCGTGTCACGCTCCACCGGGTCCCGGCCCGCTTCCCGGATGAGTCCGACCAGGTCGCGCCGCGACAGGTGCTGCGAGGTCTCGGCGCCGGCGGAGTGGACGATCTCTTCGGTGGTCACCGTGCCGTCGATGTCGTCCGCGCCGTAGGCGAGAGCGATCTGTGCGACGCGCGGCGTGATCATGATCCAGAACGCCTTGATGTGGGGGAAATTGTCCAGCATCAGCCGGGGAACGGCGATGTTGCGCAGGTCCTCCACGGCGGTGGCCTTCTTCAGATGATCCAGCTTGGTGTTCTCGGGATGGAAGGCCAGGGGGATGAAGGTATTGAAGCCGCCCGTCTCGTCCTGCGCCTCGCGCAGCAGGATCAGGTGATCCACCTTCTCTTCGCTCGTCTCGACGTGGCCGTAGAGCATGGTGGCGTTGCTCTTGAGCCCGGCGCGATGCGCCGTCTTGGCGCATTCCAGCCAGCCCCTGAAGTCAATCTTCTTCGGAAACAGCAGTCGGTGCAGACGCGCGCTCATCACCTCGGCGCCCCCTCCGGGGAACGAGCCGATTCCCGCCTCCTTCAAATCCAGAATGATCGACTCCACGCTGCGCCCGGTGCGCTGCGCGAAATCGGCCACCTCGACCATCGTGAGGGCCTTGACGTGCACCTCGGGACGCACGTCGTGCACCGCGCGGATCATGTCGAGGTAGTACTCCAGCGGCAGCTCCGGATTCACGCCGCCCACCATGTGGATCTCGGTGATCGGCTCGTGCAGCTTCTCCCTGACCCGCGCCTGGATCTGCTCGAACGACAAAGAGTAGGCGTCGGCGTCCTTCGGGGTCCGGTAGAAGGCGCAGAACTTGCAGAACTTGTCGCACACATTCGTCGGATTGATGTGCTGGTTCACGTTGTAGTAGGCGACGTTGCCGTTCATGCGCTCGCGCACCTGGTTGGCCAAAGAGCCGACCAGGTTCAGATCCGGGTGCTCGTACAACAGGACGCCTTCCTCCCGGTCGAGACGCTCTCCCCGCTCCACTTTGCGGGCAATCTCACCGAGCCCGGCGCGCTCCAGCCTTTTCCGATCGATCATGCCCTTCCCGCCTCCCCACCCGTCGCGGCATGCCGCCGGATTTCCGCGCTTTTCTCGAAGATCCGGTCCACGGTTTGCGCCGGGATCCGGACGGTTCCGACCTTATAGGTCCCGCGGCGCTCCCCGTGGCAATCGGATCCCCCGGTCGCCAGGATGCCTTTACGAGCCGCGAGCTCGGCCAGCTCGCGCGATTGAGCCGGCTTGAGGCGCGGGTGCAGGACTTCCAGCCCGTCGATGCCGGTCTCCACGAGAGAGCGAATGTTACCAGAAGAGAGGTTCAGATGGGGATGGGCCAGGATCAGGACGCCCCCCGCGGCCGATACCGCCGCTCGGGCCGAATCGAGAGTGAAGCGGGCGCGCGGCACGAAGGCGGGACGTCCGGGATTGAGATACCGATCGAAAGCATCCTGCGCGGTGCGGACGGTTCCGGACAGCACCAAAGCTTCCGCCAGGTGAGGTCGTCCCAGCGAGGCCCCGCGGGCCGATTCGCGCACCTGCTCCATGGTGATGGCGACCCCCATCCGGTTCAGCCTTTCCACGATCCGGCCGGCGCGCGTCTCACGCTCGCTGCGATAGGTTGCCAGGGATTCCCGCAATACGGGCGAGGAGAGATCGAATGCGTAGGCGAGGAGGTGGATCTCGTGACCGAGAAACTCGGCGCTGATCTCCACCCCGTTGAGCACCCGGACTCCCAGCCGCTCCCCCGCGGCGAGCGCCTCGGGCAGCCCTTCCAGGGTGTCGTGGTCCGTCAGGCTGACCGCCTGAAGCCCGGCCGCGGCCGCCTGCTCGAGGAGCGCCGCCGGCTCGTCGGTCCCGTCGGAGTGGCGGGAATGGAGATGGAGATCGGCCTCCTCCGCCACGCCTTCCCTCAGCGCGCCACTTCAGTGGCCCGCATTTCCCGGATCACGGTCACCTTGATGCGGCCGGGATACTCCATCTCCTTCTGGATGCGCTGGGCCAGGTCGTTGGCCAGCAGCGACACCTGCGCGTCGTCGATCTTCTCCGGCACGGCGATGACCCGGATCTCCCGCCCCGCCTGGATGGCATAGGACTGCTCGACCCCTTCGAAGCTGTTGGCGATTCCCTCCAGCTTCTCGATCCGCTTGGCGTAATCGACCAGCGTCTTGCGCCGGGCCCCGGGGCGCGACCCGGAGATGGCATCGGCCGCCGCGACCAGGACGGAGATGGGCGAGATCACCTCGATGTCGTCGTGGTGCGAAGCGATGGCGTTGATGACCACCTCGTGCTCGCCGTATTTGGTCCCGACTTCGGCTCCGATCTCCGGATGGGTCCCCTCGGTCTCGAAGTCGATTGCCTTGCCGATATCGTGCAGCAGCCCGGCGCGCAGCGCCAGGTTGGAATCGAGCCCCAGCTCGGTCGCCATCATGGCCGTCAGCTGGGCGACCTCTACCGAATGCTCCAGCACGTTCTGCCCGTAAGAGGTGCGGTACTTGAGGCGTCCCAGGGTCTTGACCATCTCGGGATGCATCCCCTTGATCCCGAGGTTCTTCACCGTCTCGTCCCCGGCCCGCAGGATCGACTCCTCGACCTTGCGCCGCGATTTCTCCACGACCTCGTCGATGCGCCGCGGGTGGATGTTGCCGTCTTTGAGGAGGCGCTCCAGCGAGACGCGCGCGATCTCGCGCTTGATCGGGTTGAAACAGGAAAGGACCAGCATGTCGGGAGACTCGTCCATCAGCAGTTGGACGCCGGTGGCCTTCTCGAAGGCGCGG
>DASTZC010000252.1 GCA_035764505.1 Candidatus Polarisedimenticolia bacterium | reverse complement strand
GCAGCTGGATCTGGCAGCACACCGATCCGGCCCGCTGCGGCCTGCTCCCCTTCGTCTTCCGCGAGGACGCCTCGTTCTCCGATTACCTTGATTACGCGCTCGATGTGCCGACCATGTTCATCCTGCGCGGCGGTTCTTTCCTTCCCTTGGGAGGACTCCCTTTCCGCCGCTTCCTGGAGGACGGCTTCCAGGGGCATCGCGCCACGCTCGCGGATTTTCAGCTGCACCTGACGACGCTCTTCCCCGAGGTGCGCCTCAAGCAGCACATGGAGATCCGTGGCGGGGATTCCTCTCACCCGGCGCTGGCGGTGGCCCAGGTGGCCCTGTGGAAAGGGATCCTCTATGATGCGGCGGCCTTGCGCGAAGCCTGGAGCCTCGTGGCGGATCTCGACGAGGCCGCGCGGCAGGAATTTCACCTGCAGGCGGGACGTCTCGGTACCAAGGCCCCCCTGAAGGAAGGGACCGCGCTCGAGGCGGGCGCCGACCTCCTGGAGATCGCCACCGAAGGGCTGCGTGCTCAGGGAGAGCCGGCCGAGATGCTGGACCCGCTCGCGGAGCTCGTGCGCGAGCGCCGCACCAGCCCCGCCGCCCTGCTGGAGCAGCGCTGGCTCGGAGAATGGAAGCAGCAGCCGCGTCTGCTGGTGCAGGAGTGCTCGCGCATCACGCTGAAGGCCCTGGAAGCTCCGGGAGGAGACCTTGCCGAGGATTATTGAGTCGGTTCCCAACTTCAGCGAGGGACGGCGCCGGGAGGTGATCGAGGAAATCGTCGCCGCCGTGCGCCGCGCCGAGGGAGGGGCGCGGGTCCTGGATCTCTCCTCGGATGCCGATCACAACCGCTCCGTCCTGACGCTGGCCGGCGAGCGCGACGAAGTGCGCCGATCGATCCTGGCCTTGTTCGAGGCAGCGCTCCCGCGCATCGACCTGCGGCACCACCAGGGAGAGCATCCGCGCATCGGGGCCGTGGACGTGGTCCCCTTCGTCCCGGTCGCGGGCTGCTCGATGGCCGATTGCGCGGCGCTGGCGCGCGAGGTGGGAGAAGAGGTGGCGCGGAGCTTCTCCGTCCCCGTCTACCTTTACGAGGAGGCGGCCTCCGCCGAGCACCGCCGCAACCTGGCCGACGTCCGCAAGGGACAGTTCGAGGGCCTCGCCGACAAGTTGCGCGATCCGCGCTGGCAGCCCGATTTCGGTCCGTCCGCGCCGCACCCGACCGCCGGGGCCAGCGCCGTAGGGGCCCGCGAGTTCCTGATCGCCTTCAACCTGAATCTCTCGACCCCCCGGCTGGAGATCGCCGAGCGCATCGCGCGCGCCATTCGCCACAGCAGCGGCGGATTGCGTTACTGCAAGGCAATGGGGGTGGCACTGGCGGAGCGCGGCATCGCCCAAGTGTCGATCAACATGACGCATTACAGGAAGACCCCGTTGCACCGGGTTGTCGAAATGGTCAAGAGCGAGGCGGCACGGTACGGGGTCGAGGTGGTCGGTGGCGAGATCGTCGGGCTGGTTCCCGCCGACGCCCTGGTCGAAGCGGCCGATTTCTATCTGCGGCTCGAGTCTTTCGATCGCTCCCAGATCCTGGAGAACCGTCTGGCCCAATCCTCCGAGTGACGGCTTGCCGACCCGGCCCGCCCTCGAGTCCCCCATCACCCTGTTCGATCGCGCGCGACGGCGGCTGAGCCGCGAGCGCCCGCCGGATTACCTGACGGTCTTCCCCGGACCCCGGCGGCTTTCCGGCGCCAGGCTCCTCTCCGAGATCCGCCTCGCTGCCAGTCTCCTGCAAAGCCACGGACTGCGTCCCGGCAGCCGGGTGCTGGTCAGCCTGGGGCATCCGCTGGGAGTGCTGCTCGCCGTCCCGGCGCTGTGGAGCCTCGACTGCGTTCCGCTCCTCCGGGAAGGCGGCGCCTCGGGGATCGCTCTGGGGGAAATCGCGTCGGTCTTCTCCCCCGACGCGATCCTCGAGGAAGCGGAGAACAGCGAAGCGGGCGGACGCACGCTGCTCCTGCCTCCCCTGCCGCTGCTGCGGCTGCACCTCGGGAAGCGTCCGGCGCGGCCCCGCCTGCCGCGCGGGACCGTCCTGGTTCGCGCCACCTCGGGCTCGTCCGGCACGCCGCGCGGCGTGGCGGTCTCGGCGTCTCAGCTCCTTGCCGATGCCGCCAACATCTCCAAATCGCTGGATCTGACGCCCGGGCGCCGCGCTCTGGGCGCGGTGCCTTTGAGCCACGCCTTCGGCTTTTCGACCCTGCTGTCCCGCCATCTCTTCCTCGGGGCGCCGCTGGCCCTTCTGGAGCGTCCGCTCCCGACCCTATTTCGCGCGGCCCTGGGACGATATCGCGAACTCTTCTTTCCGGGCGTCCCCTTCCTCTACGATTTGCTGCTCGGCGCCGGAATCTCAGCGCGTCTTCTCGCCCGCATGACCCTGTGCGTGTCGGCCGGCGCTCCCCTGCGCCTGGAGACCGCGGCCGGGTTCCGGGACCTGACCGGAGTCCCGGTGCGCAACTTCTACGGGACGAGCGAATGCGGGGCGATCGCGGCCGATCGCTCGGCGGCGGGTAACGCTCCGGAAGGATGCGCCGGACCCGCGATGCATGGAGTCATGCTTGCCATCGAGGATTGCGAGGACCATCCGGCGGAGCCGGGCGGCCGGATCGTGGTTCGCGGAGATGCCGTGGCCCTCGGATACATCGCTCCAGGAGCCCGGTTCCAGAGTTTCCAAGGAAAGTTCGCCACCGGGGACCGGGGCTACATCGACCCGGATGGACGGCTCTTTCTCGACGGGCGCCTCGACACGATGATCAACGTCGGAGGCGTGAAGGTTTTCCCTTCGGAGGTGGAGCGTGTGCTGGCGGCCGCCCCGGGAGTGAGGGAAGCTGCGGTCTTCGGCATGCCCGATTCCCTGCGGGGGGAATCGGTGGCCGCGGCGGTGGCCGGCCGGGTTTCGCTGAAGCTGCCCGATCTGGCCGCCTATTGCCGGGCCCGTCTGGCGGCCCATCGGCTCCCCCGCCGGATTCTGCTTCTCCCCGCGCTGCCCAGGACACCGCGCGGGAAGGTGGACCTCGCGGCTCTCAGGAAGCTCGTAGCGGGAGCGGGAGCTTCGCGCCGGGTCGATGGGGAGCGTTGATTTACGGGCGACCCGCTGGTACCATCCCGCGCCATGGCCGATCCGACCCTCCTCCGACGGGAAATCAAGGAATTCATCATTCGCCGTCTCCGCCTTACCGACGTCGCGCCCGACTCGATCGGCGATTCCGATCCCCTCTTCGGGGGCGGTCTCGACCTCGACTCGGTCGACCTGCTCGACCTCGTCGTGGGGGTCGAGAAGGAGTACGGCATCCGGATCGCCAGCGCCGCGGAAGGGCGCGAGATCCTCGCTTCCGTCAATTCCCTGGCCGAGCACGTCTCCCGATCCCGCTCCGGGTCGTGAGGTCCCCGCGGAAGGCCTTCCCGGCGCGCCCTCATGGGTGAAATCGCGGTGGTGATTCCCGCCTACAACGCTGCGAGCACGGTGGAACGGGTGACGCGGGAAGCGCTGCGCCATGCACGGCGCGTGGTGGTGGTGGATGACGGCTCGGTGGACGGGACCGGCCAGCGGGCGGCATCCGCCGGCGCCGAAGTCCTGACCCATCCCGACAATCGCGGAAAGGGCGCGGCGCTGAGGACCGCTTTTGCCGCGCTCGCGGGGGACGGCACCGACGCTATCATCACTTTGGATGCCGACGGACAGCACGACCCCGCCGATATCCCGCGCTTCGTGGAGGCCTACCGGACCAACAGCGCAGACCTCATCATCGGGTCCCGCTGGACCTCCTTCTCTGGAATGTCACGGGGACGCCGGTTCGGCAATCGGTTCTCGTCCCGCGCGCTCGCCTTTTTCTCCGGGGTCTACCTGCCCGATTCGCAGAGCGGGTTTCGGCTCTATTCCGTCCCGTTCCTGAAGCGAGCCCGCCTGAAGGGGCGGGCCTACGAGCTGGAGATGGAGGCGATTATGGCGGCCGCGGCCTCCGGATCGAAGGTGGAGACGGTGCCGATCCACTCCCCCGTCGTGGACGGAAGGGATCGCAGCCATTTCCGCCCCGTACGCGACACGTACAGGATTTGCGCCTGCGTCGTGGGGTTCGCCCTGCGACGCGCCCTCCGGAGAAAACCGTGAGCGACGGCAAGATCCTTCTCATCTCCTCCTCGCACGTCAACGGCGACGGCAGCGTGGCGCGCTGCGAGCGCTACTGGACCTCGGCGCTGACGCTCGTCTACCTGAAAGCCTTCACTCCTCCCGGATTTCAGGTCGAGGTGATCGACGATTTCATGAATCCTCCCCCGGAGGAAACCGATGCGGGATTGGTCGGCATCACGGCCATGGGGCTGCAGATCGGCAGGGCCTACCGCCTGGCGGAGGCCTACCGCCGGCGCGGCAAGACGGTGGTGATGGGAGGACAATGGGTTTCCCTCAACCCGGAGCAGGCGCTGCAGCACTGCGACGCGATCGTGAAGGGAGAGGCGGAGTACGCCTGGCCGCAGCTGGTGGAAGACTTCCGCTCGGGCGGCCTCAAGAAGCGCGTCTACCAGTCGGACGCGCTGCACGACTGGAAGGGCCTGCCGCGCATGGACCTGGCGAGCCTGCCGTTGTTCCGCCGCGAGCTGATGCGGGAGTCGATCTACCGCGACTACTACTTCCAGTTCCCGCTGCTGGTGTCGCGCGGCTGTCCCTTCGCCTGCGATTACTGCTCGGTGGCCGAGTACCACCGCAGCGGCTACCGGACGCGCCCGGTCGGCGACGTCCTGCGCGATCTGCGCGATATCCAGGCGATGGGGTCGCGCAGCGTCCTGTTCATGGACGACAACCCCGTGGCCAACCGCGCCTACGCCAAAGAGCTGTTCCGGGCCATGGCGCCGCTGGAGATGCGCTGGTGCAGCCAGTGCACCATCCAGATCGCCCAGGATCCGCAGCTGCTGGATCTCGCGGCCGAATCGGGCTGCTTCCTGCTCTCCATCGGGTTCGAGACGATCAAGCAGGCGAATCTATCGGACATCAACAAGAACTGGGCGCGGGCGAAGGAGTATGCCGAGATGATCCGGGAGATCCGGGAGCGCGGGATTCAGATCGTCGCGCTCATCATGCTCGGTTTGGACGACGACACGCCGGAGGATTTCGATCGGACGCTGGAGTTTCTGATCCGGAACAAGGTGGCGATGGCCAAGTTCCACCTGCCGCTGCCCTATCCGGGGACACCCTTCTACGACCGGATGGAGCGGGAAGGACGGATCCTGACGCGGGACTGGAACGATTACCACTACGGCAACGCCGTCATCCGCCCTCTGAGGATGTCGCCCGAGGCGGCGATGGCCAAGTACTGGGCCACCTACCGGGACTTCTTCTCGATGCGCTCCATCCTGCGGCGCTTCCTGCCGCCCGCGAAGCGCAACATGCACATCTCGATGCACTATTTCCTGGCCAACCTGGCGTTTCGCAGGCTGCAGCGCGCCGGAACCCACCCCTACCTGTTCTAGTGTTGCGTATCGGAAATCCCGTTACTTTCGGCCGTCGATCCATCCCGGCCCGGCGGTTTCGGCATTAACATGTCTTCGACACGCAGCACCGCCGGCTAGTCTTCTCCCAGCTTGCCCGTCGCATAGTCGTCGAGATAGATCTGCGCGAAGAAGCCGTAGCCCGGGCGCAGCGGCTCGCTGAGCGTCGCCTGGTCATCGGCCACCACGCTGCCGCCGACCTTCAAGGCGATGCGCACCGTGTCGCCTACCTTCGGGTCCTCGGAATCGATCTCCACCATCCCGCCCACATGGGACGGCACGTCGATGGTGAAGGTGTGCCGGCCGGGCTCCACCTTCTCCCACGTCTCCAGGTACTGGTGGGATTTGTCGTCCGGAGCATTGGACGTCTCGAAGGACGCCGACACCCGCGCTCTGGCGCTGGTTTCCACCTCCACCTCGACCGTGTTCCCTCCTGCCCAGACCTTTTGGGGAATGTGCGACAGCGACGCGCTGGCTCGATCGGTGAACCAGTCACGCACCGTCCAGAAGCCCAGCGTCACCGCCACGCCCAGGATCGTCAGCGCCCCCCGTTTGAGCAAACCCGTCACGGCTCCTCCTTTGACCGGGAAAATGCGCCTCCGGCCGGCGCCTGGCACCCCGGCACTCGGTGAAACATAGGGACCGCGGAGATGGAGAGCAAGCTTGGACCTGGTCCCCCCCTGGCACCCCAAAAGATCCTCCCGGCTTGACCGGCCCGATTTCTTTGTGATATCACTTCGAAATCACACTCAGGGAGGGAACCGATGATTCGCGAACGGGTGATCAAGACGATGCCGGGACTGGCCGTGGCGGCCGTGCTCATCCCGGGGATTCTTCTCCTGGCGGTTTTGCTGTTGCGCGCCGTCCAATCGAGGGCGCTGGGTCTGGCCTGGCTGGCCGGGCTCGGCATCGCCGCCTGCAGCGTGCTGCTGGCTGGGCTGTTCATGGTGAACCCCAACGAAGGAAGAGTCCTGCAGCTGTTCGGGGCCTACGTCGGCTCGGTGCGCGAGCCGGGCCTGCGATGGGCCAATCCCTTCTACACCAAGAGGCACGTATCGCTGCGCGCCCGGAACTTCGAGACCGGCAGCCGCCTCAAGGTCAACGACCTGGACGGCAATCCGATCGAGATCTCGGCGGTGGTGGTCTGGAGGGTGGTGGACACGGCCCAGGCGGTCTTCGAGGTGAACGATTACGAGAGCTACGTCAAGGTCTCGGCGGAGGCGGCGATCCGCAAGCTCGCAATGAGCTATCCGTACGATACGCACGACGAGGCGCAGGTGTCGCTGCGCGGCAATCCGATGGAAATCGCGGCGCACCTCAAGCATGAGATGCAGGAGCGTCTGGGGGCCGCCGGCGTGGAGGTGATGGAGGCGCGCATCGCGAACCTGGCCTACGCGCCCGAGATCGCCCAGGCGATGCTGCGCCGCCAGCAGGCCGGAGCCATCATCGCCGCGCGCCAGAAGATCGTCGAGGGCTCGGTGGGCATGGTCGAGATGGCCCTGGAGCGATTGTCCCGCCAGAACATCATTCAGCTGGACGAGGAGCGCAAAGCGGCCATGGTGAGCAACCTGCTGGTGGTCCTCTGCAGCGAATCGGCCGTGCAGCCGGTCGTCAACGCCGGCACGCTGTACAGCTAGGCTCGTGGCGGAACGCAGGCCTTTCCTGGTCCGCATCGACGCGGGCGTCCTGGATGCCTTGCAGCGCTGGGCGGCGGACGATCTGCGCAGTCTCAACGGCCAGATCGAATACCTGCTGAGGCGGGCCCTGGCCGAGGCGGGGCGGCTCAAAAGCGAGTCCCGGCCGAATCCGCCGGGCAAGGATCGCGGCTGATCGGCGGGACGAGGAGTCAAAAAAATGGGGCGGGGGATGGCTCCCCCGCCCCGGCCGTCTCGAGTGAAGTTATCGAATCAGTGGCAGCCGCAGCCTCCGGCGGTCATCGCCGCCGGCTGCGCTCCGGTGGCCGGCAGCACTCTCAGGCCCGGGACGGCCACCGACGTCGCGGTGGGCAGCGGCGCGGCGGAGGCCGCCGCCTCGGGCAGGGGGACGCTCCGGCCGCCCGCATAGACCGCGTGGCGTCCCTTGCGGGCGAACCAGTCGGCAGTCGTCGCGGTCTGGTGCACGTGCTCGACGATCTGCCGCCACCCCACCCCGGTGTTGTAGGCGCAGAAGGAAATCTCGCCCATCTGCGTGGCGTACGGGATGATGCACATCTCGGTGCGCCGGAAGTCGTAGTTGAACAGGTCCTGGAACCACATCCCCGCGACCATCATGATGCGCCAGTCGTAGCGCGGCTTCTCGGCCAGGTTGAGGCGGCCGCCGTTGTGCCCGTCGATGATCTTCAGCACGCGCCAGAAGCCGAGTCCCTCGGGCGACTCCTGGAAGCGGTAGTTGCGCAGCACCGAAAGGGCCACCTGGGCCACGGTGAGAAACTTGCCGCGGCCGGAGTCATTGACCGCCTTCAGATCCTCCAGCAGCTGGTCGGTGTCGAGCAGCTGCGGGATCGGCATGACCTCCTTGGAGGCCTGATTGACCAGGAGCATGGTGCCCACGCCGCAATTCGGGTGGCAGCCGCACTTCAGCGATCCGAACTGCGCCTCCACCCCGTCCAGCTGGTCCTTGAGATCGGAAAAGGGGCCGGAGGCGGAGAGCGGATACCAGTCGCGCAGCGGCTCCGTGATCCCCAGCTGCTCCTTCACGTCGTGCGCCAGGTGCGACAGCGTGTAGCGCTGGCGCGCCCGGTCCTCGTCGGGGATCTCGTCGTCGCGGCCGGTGAACGACACCGGCTGGAAGGAGACGGCGTTGATCTTGTCGATGTTCTCGATGGCGAACTTGACGATCGGCCCCACCTGATGGTTGTTCACGGAGTTCACCACGGTCACGACCAGCGTCACGTCGACGCCCGCCGCCTTGAGGTTCTCCAGGGCGCGCAGCTTCACGTCGTACAAGTTGCCGACCTTGCGATGCTGGTTGTTCTCGTTGCCCACCCCGTCGAACTGCAGGTAGACCAGCCGCAGCCCGGCCTGTTTGGCCTTGCGGGCGAACTCCGGCTCCTGGGCGAAGCGGATGCCGTTGGAGGCGGCCTGGGTGGACTGGTAGCCGAGCTTCTTGGCGTAGGCCACGGCATCCAGGAAGTAAGGGGAGATCGTCGGCTCGCCGCCCGAGAACTGGACCGACAGCTGGCGGCGCGGCTTGATGCTGATGGCGTTGTCCAGGATCTCCTTGATGTCCTCCCAGGTCAGCTCGTGGACGTAGCCCACCTGGTTGGCGTCCATGAAGCAGGGATTGCACATCATGTTGCAGCGGTTGGTCAGATCCACGGTGAGCACGGCGCCCCGGCCGAACTGGATCGAGGACGTCCCATGGTTGTGCAGGTCGTCCTTCGCCATGCGGAAGTCGCGGCCGGGGTAGAGCCGCTCCATGCGGCGCAGGAACTCGGCGTCCATTGCCATCAGGTCCTCGAAGTGGCCGTGCCGCGGGCAGTCCTTCTCCATGTAGATCTGGCCGTCGCGCTCCACGATGCGGGCCTTGATCTCGCCCGGCTTACCCTGGATCAGGACCTGCCAGTCCTCCCGTCCCTCCACGATGGCGGCCCGCACCTCCAGGACGCACTTGGGGCACAGGGAATCGGTGTCGCGCGGAAAGCCGAGGGGCGGCTTGGTGCGCTCGTTGCTCTTCAGCAGCGGGGCCGGGGCCCATTTAGGGTGCAGCCGTCCGGAGGGGACCATGCGGTTGGCGGTTTGGAACATGGTCCAGGCCGCGTCGGCCAGGTGATGCGTGGCGGTGCCGAAGACGCTTCGGACCCCTCGCGTGAAGGCGCTGCGCGGCCTGGCCGCGAGGCGGACCAGCGGGGCCGATGGCTTCTCGAAACTGATGGCGCGAGCCGGCTCACTTGCCGTACCGCGCTTCCTCTTCTCCTTCGCTTCCCGGAGAACCGCCGTCTGGCTCATGGAATCGACTCCTTTTACGTGGCTCCCGGCGAAAGCCCGGAGCACCCGTCAACCATGCAACCGCCGGTTGCCTCTTCCGGCGTCTTTGTTTCCGACCGGGGGGGTTGGACCACGGAACACCGGTCGGGGATGTTCCGCATCACGAACTCGCGCGTGCCGTCTCAGACTGCCTCGACGGAGGCGCCGGCAGCCTCCTCCCTCTCCGCGCGCCGCGCGGCGTCCAGCGCTTCCGCCCAGCGTGCCAGATCCTTCCGGAGCCCGCGCACCGCACCTCTCACCCGCAGGCGGCGATAGATCATCCCGGTGATGGGGAGGCCTACCAGGTGCAGCGGAAGGCTCAGCACCGCACAGGCCGTAGCCCGGCGCCGGCTGGCCGGCTCGAAATGCCCCTGGTGGTTCCGCAGCAAATCTCCGTAATAGGCGCCCACCACTTGATAGACGTCGCGCAGCATCGGAGTTACGGCGGCCGAGCGTCCCTGCGGGCGCACCGTGCCGCGGCGCAGCGCGGCCAGAAATCCGGCCTTTCCCGCGGCGCGGGCGCTGGTCCAGGTCCAGCCGATGCGCCGGGTAGTGTGCGCATCGCTGCCTCCGACCTTTCCCAGGACTCTTCCCTCCAAGGCGAGGTGCTCCGCCAGCGACTCGGCGACCGCGTTGGCCGCCGGGATCTGCGCCCCGTTGAGCGTCTCGATCAGCGGGAAGCCGGCGGCGATCTGCACCAGCTCGTCCAGCGGCGGCCGGCGCCTGACGATCGACGAGCCGACATGGTTCAGGCTGGCGGGGATCCCTTCTTCCCGGAGATAAGACGCCAGATCGCGGATGTTTCCCTTGCGCCGCTGGATCTCCCGGTGACGCCTCTCGTCGATGTCGAAGACGCTCACGTGGAACCGGCTCCCCGTGTGAGGGTCGCGGGTGCTGACTTCCTCCGACATGAAGAAGTCCTCCAGCTCCCCGGTGCGGGACAAGAGATCGAGGCAGCCGTCGATAGTGTCGTGGTCGGTGAAGGTGACCAGGTCCATGCCCCTGGCGCGCGTGCGGCGGTAGACCTCCAGCGGGTCTGAATAGCAGTCCCGCGCCCCCAGCGCCGGGATGACCCGCAGGCGAGAGTGCACCGTGTGAACGTGCAGGTCGACCCGCATCCTCGACGCTCCCGACACAGCTTCGCCTGGTCCCTGGGAATTGGACAATTTCGGTCCTAATTTTGCTTAAACAAGCTTTTCCCCGGAGGCGTGGAAAGCCGGGGTCACCAAATCGGCCACCGTGGTCTCCTCGAGAACGGCCTTGACCCTCAACTGGGCCTTTTGCAGCACCTCGCCCAGCACTCCCCGGGCCGGATGCCGGGGACCCCGGCTCGGGGGCCGGGTCTTCGGGGCGAGGGGGAAGGCGATCGGCCCCTGCAGGGCTTCGATCACCTCGCGCAGGGTGATCTGGCTCGCGGGGCGCGCCAGGAAGAACCCTCCCCGGAAGCCACGACGGGAGCGGATCAGCCCGCTGCGAACCAGCTTCTGGAACACTTTCGACAGGAAAGCCTCGGAGATCGAGGTTGCCCGGGAGACTTCGCGCAGGATGGTGGAGCGCTTTCCCTCCCGTGCCAGGAAAGCCATTCCTTCAATCCCATATTCGACGGATCGGTTGAACCGCAATGAAGCCGCTCCGGAAGCATCGTTCCGGCCGCCTGGGAAGGCGGCGCGAAATTCATCTAAACTCAAAAAACGCTGAACCTTATAACAAACTCCCGAAGGCAAGTCAAGAATTCGGCCCGCCCCCGCCTTCCTTGATTCCATAGGCTTTCAGCTTGCGGTAGAGGTGGCTGCGCTCCAGGCCCATCTTCTCGGCGGCCCGGGCGACGCTCCCTCCCGACTCTTCCAGCTTCCGGGTGATGAAGCGCTTCTCGAAAGCTGCCCTGGCCTCCTTCAGGGAGTCCCCTTCGAGCCCCTCCCATTCCCCTCCGCCGCCGTCCGGGCGGCCAACCACTGCCGCCGGAAGGTCCTCAGCCCGGATCGTCGCCCCGGCCGTCATGATGACCATCCGCTCGAGCGTGTTGCGCAGCTCCCGGACGTTTCCGGGCCATTCGTAGGCCCGCAGCGCCTGCAGCGCCTCGGGGGAGATCTCCCGCCGGCGCCCGTACTCTTGGCCGAAACGCTGCAGGAAATGCCGGACCAGGGCGGGAATATCGTCCTCGCGCTCGCGCAGGGGCGGCACCTTGAGCGGGATCACGTTGAGGCGGAAGAACAGGTCCTCGCGAAAGGCGCCGCGCGTGATCGCCTGAGCCAGGTCCTTGTTGGTCGCCGCGATGACCCTTACGTCGACCTGGCGGCTCGCGCTGCCCCCGACCGGCTCGAAGGTCTGCTCCTGCAGGACGCGCAGCACCTTCGCCTGGGTCCTCAGGCTCATGTCGCCGATCTCGTCGAGCAGCAGGGTGCCTCCGTCCGCCATCTCGAATTTTCCACGCTTGCTCTCCACGGCGCCGGTGAAGGCGCCGCGCACATGGCCGAAAAGCTCCGATTCGATCAGCTCTTCCGGGATGGCGGCGCAGTTCACCTCGATGAACGGCTCGTCGCGGCGCAGGCTCAGGGAGTGAATCAGCCGGGCGACCAGCTGCTTGCCGGTGCCGTTCTCTCCCAGGATCAGCACCCTTCCGTTGGTGGGGGCCGCCAGCGCAATCTCGTCGCGCAGCTTGCGGATGGGCGGCGAGTCGCCGACCAGCATGTCGTCGTGCGACAGCTCTTCCTTGAGGAGCCGGTTCTTCTCTTCCAGGCGCCGCTGCTTGAGCGCGTTGCGCAGGGTGAGCGTCACCTTCTCGAGGGAGAGGGGCTTCTCGATGAAATCGTAGGCCCCCATCTTGGCGGCCTTGACCGCAGTCTCGATCGTCCCGTGCCCCGAGATCATGACGACCGCGGGCGCGCCGGCGCGCGCGGCAATCTGCGTAAGAATCTCCAGACCATCCTTGCCCGGCATCCAGACGTCCAGGAAGACGGCTTGGTAGTCGGTTTTGGCCAGGGCTTCCAGGCAGCGCTCCCCCGATTCCGCCGCGTCGACCTGGTATCCCTCGTCGCGCAGGATCCCCATCAGGGAGCTGCGCACCCCTTCCTCGTCGTCCACCACCAGGATACGGGACTTCGGCATTTCCAGCCTCTACGCGGCGTGGGCAGGGAGCTCGATCACGAAGCGGGCGCCCTGCGGACGGTTGCTCTCGGCCCGGATGTAGCCGTGATGGTCGGTGATGATGCGGTTGACGATCGCCAGCCCCAGCCCGGTTCCCTTCTTCTTGGTGGAAAAGTAGGGAACGAAGAGGCGGTCGAGATCCTCGGGAGGGATCCCGGGCCCCTCGTCGGTGATCTCCACCCGCAGCGCCTCGACCTCGGGACGGTAGGAGGTGACGAAGGTGATCCTTCCCGTCCCGCCCATGGCATCGCGCGCATTGTCGATGAGGTTCACGAAGACGCGCTTCATCTGTTCCGGATCCAGCAGGACCCGCGGCAGGCGCGCATCATAGCGTCTTTCGAACTGCAGCGTCCCGCCGATGCCGTCGTAAAGAGCAAGCACCTCATCCACCAGGGCATGCAGATCGCAGGGCACCGGCCGCACCGCCGGCAGGCGCGCGAAATGCGAGAACTCGTCCACCAAGCGCTTGAGGGCCGACACCTCCCGCACGATCGCCTCGGTTCCCTGCTCCAGCACCTCCGGCAGGTCCGGGCTCTTCTCCCGGAAGTTCTTGAGGATCCTCTGGGCCGAGAGCTGGATCGGCGTGAGGGGGTTTTTGATCTCGTGGGCCAGCCTGCGCGCCACCTCCCGCCATGCCGCCACTTTCTGGGCCCGCATGAGAGGGGTCAGATCCTCCAGGACCACGAGCAGTCCGGGCGGGCCTCCCCGTCCGTCCGCAAGAGGCGAGAAGGAGACCGCCAGCGTCAGCGGGTTGCCCCGCAGCCCCAGGGTCATCTCGCGCGCCGGCGTCATCTCCCGGTCCTTCACCCCCCGGGCCACCGCCTCGCGCAGGTGCGCCAGGTCGGGCGAGGCCAGCACCTCCGCGATCGGCCTGCCGGCCGAGTCCCTCCCTTCCTCGAGCCCCAAAATGCGCGCCGCGGCGCGGTTGAGGGTGGTCACCGTGCCCGACGCATCGAGCGAAATCACTCCGGTGGTGATGCTGTGCAGGAGCGCCTCGATGTAGCGTCGGCGCTCCTCCAGCTCCTGGTTGCTGCGCACCAGCTCGCGGTTCGACCGCTCGATCGTCTCCTTGCTCGATTTCAGGTCCGACGTCATGCGGTTGAATGACTCCGCCAGGATCCCCAGCTCGTCGCGCGTGCGCACCTGCAGCTGGAAGTCGAGGTTTCCCGAGGACACCTCGCGCGTCCCTTCCGCCAGCATGCCGATCGGCTCGGTCACGCCGCGCGCCAGGTACAGCCCGATCCAGGTCACCGAGAACAGCACCAGCAGCGTGATGAAGGCGAAGGCGAAGAC
This sequence comes from Candidatus Polarisedimenticolia bacterium, assembly GCA_035764505.1. Lineage (NCBI taxonomy): Bacteria > Pseudomonadati > Acidobacteriota > Candidatus Polarisedimenticolia > Candidatus Polarisedimenticolia bacterium. Next base: position 7,545 of record DASTZC010000252.1, on the reverse strand, counting down.
GTATACGTTCTTGATGGAGCGGCGCTGCGCCTTGTCCTGTCGATAGCGCTCCGCGTAGCCGTTGATCTGCCCGGTGAGCGCGGCGAGATCGCGCGGCACGAAGTAGCCTGCCGCGATGACGAAGCCGGACGGCCCGCCCGTGGCGGCGCCGCCGCGCACCCCCGAGCGCACCACCACGCCGCTTCCGAGATGGGAGATCCAGTGGAACGGCTTGCCGGCGAAGGCGCGACCCAGCACCTCGGCCGGGACCGCCTCCAGCTCGCCGGCGCGCGGCAGCAGCGGATCGGCGACGGTGAGCGGCGCCTCCTCGCCCCGATACAGGCTCAGCAGATCGGCGTGCTCTGACCGCAGCATACCCTCGAGTTCCTGATGAATGCGCTGCTCCGGCGCGTCCGCCGCGACGATGCCCAGATCTTCCAGGCGCGCCGCGGCTCGTCCGGCGGCAGCCGACGCGCGCCGCTCGTAATCGCCGTAGAAGGCGTCCACCACTTCCTGAGATCCGCTGGCGATCCGATCCACCGGGGTCGAGAACCAGCGATCGACGCTCCCCTGGATGGCGTGCAGCGCGGCCCAGAAGATGATCCCCGATGGCACGAACCAGAGAGCCAGCATGGTGAACACCAGCTTCGTCTTGAAGCGCGAGCCCAGGATGTTGCGCCGGCGCTCGCTCAGCACCTTGATGAGGTTGCGGATGAGCAGGCTGAGCAGCGTCAGGACGAGGATGGCATTGGTGATGCCCAGGAACGAGAGGAGGACCGAGTTCGTCAGGTAGGGCCAGGAGAAATCGGTGGCGCGGCGCGCCAGCAGGTAGCCGCCGAGGAACAGGATCAGCAGCCCCGCCAGGGCGAACATGACCAGCCGGTCGGTCCGCAGGCGGCGGGGACGGCTCCTACTCTCGGTCATGCTCGCCGAGCGGAGGGGCCGGTAGCGCGGCCTTCTCCCAGGAGGTGTCCTGGTCCCAGGGAATGAAGTAGAGGAGGAAGCGCATCGGGAACTCGGCCCTTACACGCACGGCATAGTCGCCCGGCGGGATGTATTCCGCCGCGGCTCCGAGAGGGATGTCACCCAGGAAGGTGAGCCAGCGCTCCATCTCCTCCTTTCGATCGGTGGTGGAGCTGCGCTCCACCTTCCCGTCACGCTTCAGGGTGAGGCCATACTGGCGGGACAGGCTGTCGTATTTCACCCCGGTGATCAGGCGGTGCTGCGCCATCTTGCCGTCAACCCAGAGGCGGCGGGGCTTGATGATCTCGAGGCGGTACTCGAATTCCGTCTCGAGGCCGGAGGCAATGCGGGCGCGCGTCTCGTCGTCGAGGGCCCCGTCCAGACGGAATGAGGCGAGGATCTGCCCTTCGCGGATCTCGACTTTCAGATCACCGATGCGGGGAGCGGTAGGCGTCTCCTCGGGCGCGCGCGCGGGCGCCTGGGCAAGCGCGGGAACAGGGAGCAGGAGAAGGGAGACGAGACCGGGAAGGATCCGGCGCATCCAGAGCTCTTTCGAGGCTTTCCCTGCAGTCGGTCTTTCGATGGCGCCGCCAGTGTAGTGGAACTGCGGGAGGGAAACAAGCCGGACGGACGACGCCGCCAAGGATGCGGCCAAAGAGAGGGAGAGATGGGACGATCAGGCGGAGAGGGCGTGTCCCGGCAGGAGCCGTGCCTTCAGAGGGTCGAAGCTGCGGATCCAGCTGCCCGGCAGGGCGGTGCGTCCCGGGGTGAGCCTCCAGGCGTCGGGAGTTTGCGCCAGCTTCTGCACCAGCGCCGCATGCAGCCCGTGGCCTCCCTTGAAAGCGACGAAGTGACCGCGCACGGGACGGCCCAGCAGGGCGATGTCCCCGAGCAGGTCCAGCATCTTGTGGCGCACGAACTCATCGCGGTAGCGCAGCGAGCCGGTGAGGATGCCATCATCTCCCACCACCACGGCGTTGCTCAGATCGCCACCGAGCGCCAACCCCTGGCGCCGCATCGCCTCGACATCCTTGTAGAGACAGAAGGTGCGGGCCGGGGCGATCTCCTCGGTGAAATTCCGTGAGTTCAAACGAAGGTCGCGCTCCTGGTAGCCGATCGAAGGGTGCGGAAAGTCGATGGCGTAGGTGATGCGCAAATCGTTGCCTGGGAAGACCACCAGCCGCTTGTCCCCTTCCGAGACGCTGACCGGCTTGAGAATCGTCAGGAAGCTGCGCGGGGAATCCTGCCTCAGCAACCCCGCTTCCAGAATTCCCTCCACGAAGGGCAGGGCGCTCCCGTCCATGATCGGCACCTCAGGACCATCCAGCTCGATCCGGACATTGTCGATGCCCAGGCCCGACAGGCCGGCAAGCAGATGCTCGATCGTCCCGATCTGGATGCCGTTCCGGCAGAGAGTCGTCGAGAGGCGTGTTCCGGAAAGATAGTCGTGACGCGCCGGGAGCGTGTGGGAAGCGAGGTCGCTGCGGGAGAAGATGGTACCGTGACCGGCGGGAGCGGGGCGCAGCCTCATTCTTGCCGGCTTGCCCGTGTGGAGTCCTCTCCCTTCGAATTCGACTGCTGTGCTCAGAGTCTTCTGCTCGAACATTTTCGGCAGTCCCCCCGGCCTGTTCCCGCGGCCTCGCAGGCGATACAGCAGGGTTTGTGCCAGATGAATGGCGAGCTTCAGCAACCATGTAAGTTATTGTTTTATATGGTATTACTTGGAATGTCCAAACCATCGAACAACCTTGGAAGGCACTGAGAATCTCTTTTCCACCACAGCGGATGTGGCTTTCCCGCAGTAGTACGGAAACTCCCGTGGACCGTGATTTGACCCATGGCTCCTGGAATGCTGCAGGGCGCTCTGATAGGATTCGCCGTCTCTCCTTCAGCGGCACGACCGCGAGATTCTTCCTGAAAGGGCATCCTGCTTGCGATTCAGCCGACGGATCGTGATGCTTCTGGCGATCCTGGCGGGACCGCTGATCGGTGGCATCGGCTCTTCCTATCTGCTTCCCCAGTCTTCCGATTCTCCTCCGGCGCAGACCGGCGTCGCTGCTCCCGGCGAGGAGGAGCCCCCAACCGAGGAGGCCCCCTTCGAGTTCACCGCGCCGCCTGTCGTCCCTGAAGAGTACTTCCTGGGGCTCGCCTATCTCGGAGACTACCGCGAAGCCTGGAACACCCAGGCCCTCCTCGATCCGGTCCTCGGAAAGCTGTTCCTCAAGCTCCAATCCGGCGCCACCCGCCAGGAGCTCTCCGAGGTGGAGATTCCCGATCTCGATTTGGCGCTCGAGGATCTGACCAGCGCGCGGATGGTGCGCCTTCAGGGGGATCGCTATCGCCCCGCCTTTCCGGTAATCCAGGGAGAATCCGGGGCCGCTTTCACCACCACCGTGCAAAAAGCGGCAGATGGCATCTATCCCGAGCTGCGCCCGTTGCTCAAGAAGGCCAAGAAGGCTGCGGCCAAGGAAAAGGTCGCTCCCTGGCTCTACGCTCTCGTCTGGTCGGAAGTCCTCGATTCGAGAACGTCGGAGGAAACGCTGGTCGACGCCGGGGCCCTGGACGCCCGGCGCATGCGCGATGAAGGATATCTCTGGCTGCAGCTGCCGCGCGATCGCTCCCTGGTCGGGGTGGATCGCTACGGTTCGGGAACCGAGACCCTCCAGTACGTCTACAACCCAATCTCCTTCATCAATGTGGCGGTCCAGGACTTCGAGATGCGTTATCGAATCCTGGACGGCAGCCTGGCACCCATCCCCTGGGACGATGAGGCCTCGGTGGAAGGGATGACCGGCTTCGGCATCCTCAATGCCCAAAAGAAGGTGACTGTCCCGGCCCTCAAAAAGAACAGCGCCCTGCTCGGGCTGCTGCGGCAGGCCTCGCAGCTCTACGTCAAGCGGGCGCTGGCCTCGCTGCGCTCCGAGTCGCTCGCCAAGAACCTCGATGTGCCGCGTGACGAAGCCTTCGCCGCGGCCTTCGCCACGCTCGGCTTCCGCCTCCTCGACAAGGCGGTCGGCGACAAGCTGGTGATCGAGCCGGCCTACCTGGCCGACGAGAATTCCCCCTCTTCGAAACTCGTCGAGACTCTCATCGTCACGGCGGACGAGAGCGTGCACCCCCTGGAGCACGCCTACTATCTCTACGATCGCAACGACTTCGCCGGCTGCATCAAGCAGGTGGACGATTATCTCAAGGACCACCCCGACGATCCGGAGGCGCTGTTCCGCAAAGGCATCGCCTACATGAAGCTGCGCAAGTACCCGGAAGCCCTCGAGTCGTTCCAGAAAGGGATGGCGCGGCGGGCCGCGCCGGATGATGTCTGGCGCGGCTGGCTGCTGATTCGCAAGGGGAACACGCTGGACATGATGCAGCGCCGCGACGAAGCGCTGCAGTGCTACCAGCAGGCGCTGAGCTACGCCGACGTGAACGCCTCCCACGACTGGGCCCAGCAGTGGCTCGAGTACGTCTACCAGGACTGAGTGTCGCGTACCAGAAATCGCGTTACATTCGGCCGCCGATCCATCCCGCCTCGCTGCGTTGCGTCTCGCTTGCGTAACCGCACGGGTACGCGGCGCTTCGACGCGCCTGGCGATCCGGGCGGCTCGGCGCCCTCAGTGTCAACTCGATTTCTGATACGCAACACTGACCGCCCCGCCACGGGTGCTATAATCCGCGCCGGCTCGAAGCCGCACGATCTCCCGCCCGAGCCGATCGATCCCTTCTCGGAGGACGCCGATGACCCGCGTGGATCGCGAAGGTGCAGAAGCCCACGTCACCCAGACGCTCCAGCGTCGCGCGGCGCAGCTTGCCGCCGAGATCGAGGCCCTGACCGGACGGCTGGCCGAGCCGATCTCCCTGCAGGAGCTGCCGGAGGCCGAGGACGCCGGAGGATTGGCCCCTGATCTGCTGGCGTCGACCGTGCGCAGCCTGGCGCGCTGCGAGGACCAGCAGGCGCTGCTGGACCGCCTGCTGGAAGGTGCGTCGCAGTGCTTCTCGCGAGCCTGCCTTTTCCTGATCCGGGACGACGCCGCGCTGGGATGGAGCTCGGTCGGCCTGCCCGATGGTGACGGAGAGGACCCGGCCCGGGCGCTGCGGTTCACCTTGGCGGAACATCCACTTCTTGCCGCGGCGCGCGACGGCGACACGCCGGCGCACACCGAAGATCCCGAGAAGGCCGCGTCGGTGCTGCCCCCGGTGGAGCCGGGACAGCGTCTTCCCCGGCGCGCCGTGGCCATTCCGCTGCGGGTGAGGGACCGTGTTTCGGCCGTTCTCTATGGAGACGACGGGGGCGACGCGGCGGAGACTTTCGATGAAGCGGCGGCGGAAGTCCTGGCGCAGGTCGCTGCCTTGTCAGCTGAGCGTCTGGTGCGCGGCCCTGCCCGCGAGCCGGCGTTGTCCGCGGACGTACGGGTGGCGCTCCCGGTCCTGGAAGACCATGACGAAGAGGCGTCGGATCGCGAGGCGGCCGACATGGAGCTGTCGCCGTTCTCGCCCGATCCTCTCGAACCGGAGCCTTTGGAAGAAGAGCTGGAAGTCGGATCGTTGAGCCTCGAGGGCGTCGCCGGGCCCGGCGAGGTTTCCCCCGACGAGAGGCGCCAGCACGAGGATGCGCGCCGCTTCGCCCGCCTGCTGGTTTCGGAGCTGCTGCTCTACAACGAGGATACCGTGGTGGCGGGACGGCGCCAGCGGGATATCTACCAGCGGCTCAAGCCCGAGATCGACCGGAGCCGGGAAGCCTACGATCGGCGCGTCCCCGATGGCATCCGGGCGCGCTGCGACTATTTCAAGGAAGAGCTGGTGCGCACGCTGGCGCAGGGTGACCCGCTGGCGCTGGGCACCCGCTAGACCTCCGGCCGATCAGCGCGAGGAAGCCGGCAGCTTGGTCTTGATCGTGGTGGAGTTCCCGGCGGCGTCGGTCGCCTTCAGGACGACCGTGACCTCCCCCGGCGGGACGCGTGGCAGCTGCACCCGGTAGCGCTCGCGGGGCGAGTCGGTGATCCCGTCGGTCGGCGTCGCCACCTCCCACGGCTGCGCGTTCACCGAGTAAATCACGTCCCCCACGTTCGAGAAAGTATCGCTCACCTCGAATTCGATCGTGGCTCCCTGCCCCGACAGCGCGGCACGGACCTCGGAGATGGACGGAGGGTTGTTGTCGACATCGAAGGGGTCGCTCAGCCTCTCGGCGGACAGGGCGGCGCCTTCGGGGTTGGAGGGGGAGTCGTCCGCCACGACGCGTAGGAGATACGTGCCGTCGGCCAGTGAGGTCTCGTCCCAGCTGAAGAAGGGATCGGTGAGATCGCTTTCCATCAGCTTCCATTCCTTCTCGTCCGTTCCCCGGTAATAAATGGAGTAGACCAGGTTGTCGCCGTTGGGATCGGTGGCCCCCCATTGCGCCCCCCGTCCGTCCCGATCGTTCTGGGAGCGTGGCTGCTGCGAGGGCTTGGCGGATGCCTTTTCTCGGTCTCCTCTCCCCGGAGTGGCGGCCCCGTCGGCGGGGGCGGCGGTGGCCCCCGCGGTACGGTTGGGTTTCTGGTAGATCACTCCGGGAGACTGGATCTCGATCGATTTCACCTCGGGCGGCAGGTTCCTCGGCAGGTAGCTGATCGCCACCTCCCCGAGCTTCGGCGACGACTTGCCGCTGTCGCTCTTCAGGGTCGCCTTCCATTGGACGTAACGCCCCTTCGGGCGATCGATCGGGCCGCCCTGCGCCGCGCTCATCGGCGCTGACCAGTCGGACCAGCTCGAGTCGGGCTCCGCGGTGTTCCCGGTGCGCACCTGCATGCTGATGGCCGTTCCGGATGGGGTGATGCCGCGCCAGCTCGCCGTGCCCCAGCCCGAGAAGACCCGCGCGTCGTGCACCGGGGACTGGAAGGTCCCTTCGAGCGCCACCTTCCCGCCGAGGCGATAGAGCGCGCCGAGATTGCTGCCGGCCGCCAGGATGGAGCCGTCGGGCTCGCGCAGCAGTGCGGACACCTGCGAGGAATCGGTTTTCTGGAGCAGCGAGGAATCGGATCGTGTCGGATCGATGCGGAGGATCTTCCCGTCGACCCCGCCTCCGGCGAGCAGGTTCCCGTCGGCGTCCAGCGCCAGCGACAGGATCAGCTCGCCCGGCTGGCTCCAGATTTCCCGGGCGTAGCCGTCCTGGTCGAGCGCCACGATGCGGCTCTCGACACCAGCCCCCGCGGGCGGCGGCGACGGGACGGGCTGCGTCGGCGGTTGCTGCGGCGCAGCTTCCTGCGGCTGCTGTCCGGCGGGCCGCTCTTCCTCGGAAGGCCTGGGGGGCGGCGGCGGGGCCGGCGCCGAGGGGCGGGAGCCGCCGCGCGACTGGCCCGCGGCCGCGAAGTAGATGCGCTTCGCGGGTCCGGGCAGGAGCGCGGTCACCTCGGGCATCGGGGCGGTCGCCAGGACCCGGGTCTTGCCGGCGGGCGTGACCTCGAAGACCGTTCCCTTGCCGTCGGTTCCGGCCAGGATCGTTCCGTTCTCTCCCATCGCCAGCACCCGGATGTGGGTCTCCTCGGTGTCGGCGAGGACTTCCCCCTTGCCGGGGCCGGTCACCTTGAACAGCTTTCCCTGCGTGCCGGTGCCGGCATAGAGCGTTCCTTT